>JAQIBQ010000583.1 GCA_027859005.1 Prolixibacteraceae bacterium
TAATACAACCATACCAACCACTTTTCTCCGGCCACCTTTTCGGTTTTTATTTGCCCACTTTCTCTTTCATAATAATTAATGGGAGCTTGAGGCGTTAGTGGATAAAAGGCTATGCTGATAATTATTGCAAGCAACAACAAAATGATGCCCCAACTATTTTTAGTTTTTGTTATTTTCATGTGCTTTTAATTTAATTTTAAAGGTCACATGGAATACACCATAATATCATTTTCGGTTGGTAAGTTTTTCCAATAATGGCTATTTCATGTTTGCAATGTTTTCCTTGAGAAGCAAATATAATACAATGTCCTATAATTCTCTAATAAGTTAAAAAGAGGAGAAGGAAAATTTACTCATCAAACAATTAATATTTTGTTAATCTTGATTTTGTCTCCTTTTAGTTGCAACACCTTGTACAGTTTTAGTCTCTAACCTTGTTATTAACTAATTTTATACGCAAAGATAGGTAGAACTTTATATCAATAAATTTGAAACTGATTTGATTCTTTTATCTTTGTTTCGAGAGTTACTAAAAAAGATAAAAATATGAAAATTGTAAAGAGGGGGATTCTTTCCATAATACTGACATTATTCATTTTCACAGGCTTTGGCCAAGGGGTTCAAACCCAGTCGGTTAAATATAACAGATTGTTACGCCTAATTGATAGTTACTATGTAGATTCTACCAACTTGGAAAAACTTACAGAAATTGCAATTACCAATATTTTAAGTGAGCTCGATCCTCATTCTGTTTATATATCAAAAGATGAAGTTGATAAAGCGAATGAACCACTTAAAGGTAGTTTTGATGGAATTGGTGTTTCATTTAATATCATGCACGATACTTTAATGGTTATTCAGACGATTCCTGGAGGTCCATCGGAAAAAGTCGGACTAGAAGCTGGCGATCGAATTATTTTTATTGATGATGAACTAGTTGCTGGTATTAAACTTACAAATAAAATGGTTTTTGACAGACTTAGAGGAGAAAAGGGATCAATGGTAAATGTTAAAATTAAACGTAAAAGAGAAAAAGACTTACTTGATTTTGATATCATTAGAGATAAAATTCCAATCTTCAGTTTAGGTGCATCTTATATGTTAAACGAAACAACTGGCTATATAAAGCTTGACCGTTTTTCGGCAACAACAACACAAGAATTTGTACAGGCAATTGGCGAATTAAAAGCAACGAATGCTCTCGAAAATTTAGTACTGGATTTAAGAGGTAATGGTGGTGGATACTTAAAAGCAGCTCATGAAATATCAGATCAATTACTAAGCACAAAACGAACAATTGTATACACCAAAGGGTTAAAAAATCCTCGAAAAGACTACACGTCAACCTATATTGGTGAATTTGAAAAAGGAAATTTAGTTGTTATTATTGATGGAGGTTCGGCTTCGGCAAGTGAAATTGTTTCTGGTGCTGTACAAGATTGGGACCGAGGTGTTATTATTGGACGACGTTCTTTTGGCAAAGGACTTGTTCAACAACCGTTACCATTAACCGATGGATCAATGATACGATTAACAACAGCTAAATATTATACGCCCAGTGGGCGCTGTATACAAAAAGACTACGAACATGGTGTAAATGAATATAGAAATGACATAAATGAAAGAGCTGTAAATGGAGAATTATTTAATAAAGATAGTATCCATGTGATTGATTCATTGGCATATAAAACACTAATTAATGGTCGCACTGTATATGGTGGTGGTGGTATAGTTCCCGATATTTTCATCGCTATTGATACTTCTACTAATTACCTATACTACAACAAGCTTGTTCGCAAAAGCGTTGTAAACCAATTCATTCGCGAATACATTGATGAAAATCGCACCACTCTAAAAAAGAAATATCCAACTTTCGAAGAATTCAAAACAGATTTTGATATTAGTAATAAAATGCTTGAAAGTTTATGGGAAGCTGGCGATAAAAAAGAAATAGAACGCGATCCTGAAGCAATTGAATTCATTAGCGATTTTGCTAAATTACAATTAAAAGCTTTTATTGCACGTGACCTCTGGAAATCAAGCGAATACTATGAAATAATTAATAGCAATAATAAAGAGATTATTAAAGCATTGGAAATTCTTAATGATCAAACTAAATACAATGC
>JAQIBQ010000266.1 GCA_027859005.1 Prolixibacteraceae bacterium
CAGTAAACTACCCGGATTTAATATATGTAAATTCATTCACTCTCTTTGGTGAATTCTTAGCTAACCATTAGTCGGTGTACCTTATACCACGAGCCTCCATTATGTGCTTCAATACCGGCATCTAGTAACCTTCCTTTTGCTGCTGCACTTCTTGATCCTGATGCACAGCAAAGAATGATTGGCACTTTTAGTTTTTTAATTCGTTTTATTGATTTATCATTTAGCTGATCAAAAGGTAAATTGATTGTTCCGTCTACACTTCCTGTTTTAAATTCAGAAACAGTTCGAACATCAATTACTTTTGCTCCATTTTCAAGTGCTTCCAGTATTGCTTCTTTCCGGTTTCCAAATAACTTGCTAAGTATTCCCATAATATTAACTGTATATCCTTTGCTTATTTATTGTTTGAATTCGTCGTTAAAACTATAACATGGAATTCATCTTAAATGTGCATAAAGTTACAGAGGTACAATTGACAAAAAATTACTAATATTGAAATCAACGACAAGAATATTCCAAATCATAACATAATTGGCTAACTAAGAACTCTTAGCTATAAAATAATTGTAAAATGTATCCTGCTCTATGTTGTAAAGGGATAAGTTTTATTCTCTATTAAGTGGTTAAAACCCTGCAATTTGCTTTAAGCGATTTTCAATTCATTGCATCTACTTTAATTTCCGTAAATTCTTTTGTTTTGATACCTAAGAAGGGGGACCGAAGTTTTCAAGATGATTAACAGAAAAGCTTTTTTCTTCCGTCTTCAAGTTATCGAGCTAATTTCATAAGTGTCCGAAATTTTAAACCTATGTTTTTTTAAACAATAGTTTGTTAAGGTTTTGTACTGCACTGGAAATTAGACTGTTGGGTGCTAGTCTGGTATTGGTGTAAGTGGTTGATTATTAGCGCGAAGCGTTTTGTCTAATATCTGATATCTAAAAGTCTAACGATCTATTATTTAAATGCATAGTGGTTTATTCTATCCCATTGTATTCAAAATAGTCAAATAAAGCAGGACTAGTACTTGCTTTACCATTGCCACTTGCATGCATTCCTATATGCACACCTGTAAACCATCCAACGGTTTCGGAGCTAAGGTATCTAACATCAACTTTTTCAACTTCTGTTATTTCATTTCCTTGAGCATAGGCAAAAGTAAATTGCTCTCCCTCACTTTTTACAATTAAAGTAACATTGCCCGGTTGAAGTATGTGCTTTTTTGTTTCGTAGATTACTGAACCAAATGTACATTTGACTACTAGCACTCTGTTTTTTCCTTCTTTTTTAATAAGTATATCAAAATGCTGTTTGTTGTTCAATAGAATCAAACCAGCTTCTTCGTTTTCATTTTTTGGGTTGAAAGCAATGCTTGTTTTGGCCGTAAACTTTAGATCCTGTATTCTTCTGCCAATGAATGCAGGAGAAGCATTATCGCCAATTTTTGAAGCAAGACCATTCAATACAAGTTTTCCATTTTTAAGTTCGTAAAAGGGCTTTTCTTTTGACGGCGCTTGAATAAAGTTCCATTCCAGGCCTAATTTAGTTTCATCAAATTCGGTGCGTTTGTTTTTGGCAGGGAATGGTTTTAAAGCTAAGGTTGGATTTGTCATATTTACCGAAACAGTTCCGTTTCCATTCACAACAGGCCAGCCATTTTTTGGCCACGATACTGGAGCTAAGCATGTTTCACGTCCTAATATATGGTGTGAAGGATAGCCAATTGATTTACGATATCCGTGAAAAACCACCCACCATGAATTGTCGTGTGCCTGAATAATATCAGCATGTCCTAGTCCTTGAATTAATTTGTTTTGACCAGCAGCATTGGCATGTGCCAGTATTGGGTTCGCAGGGTTTTCAGTATAAGGTCCCCAAATGTTATTGCTTCTTGCAATGGTTTCTGAATGAGCTTCTTCAGTGCCTCCTTCTGCGGCCATCAAATAATAGAATCCATCTTTCTTATAAATGTGAGGTCCCTCGGCATAACGTCCACCGGTTCCCAACCAAATTTTTCTTCCTTCTGTTAATAATTCACCTGTTTCAATATTTATTTCAAATAAATCGAAAGGAGATGAAATTACATAGGTCTTTCCATCTTCATCAAAATACAAATCAGGATCAATTCCCTCAATGTCGATCCATATTGGATTTGACCATGGTCCTGCAGGATTTGTTGCTGTTACATAAAAATTACCACCATCAACAACATTTGTAGTAATCATGTAAAAGACTCCATTGTGATACCTAATTGTTGCAGCAAAAATGTTTATTCCGTTTGGTAATTGTTCTTTTCGATCGATACAATGTCCTATTTGTTCCCAATTAACTAGATCCTTACTGTGAAAAACAGGAACTCCAGGAAAGTATTCAAAAGTGCTTGTGATCAAATAGTAATCTTCGCCAACTCTACAAATACTTGGATCGGAATAAAAACCTGGAATTATTGGATTGTTGAAAGTAATAGGATCATTGGGATTTGTAGCTGCTTCAAATGGGTTTGCTGGAGTTTGTGCAAACATAGAAAGCCCAAATAGTGTAAGAAGAAGAATAAATAATGGTTTCATATTATTGTTTGTTTATAGAAAAATTTACAATATCTCATTAAAACTTATAGCAATAAAAATAGATCAATTTTTAGTCGGAATTGCTTTTTAGTGTATCGTATTAGGTGGTAAAATGTCAAATTATTAGATAAACTTCATATCGAACTAGCTTTATACTTTTTTATATTATCATAAAGTTAGTTGTTGATGCTTGTGTATTAACTGTTCTGCTAATCACAAGCTAGAATTGATGATTAATGTATATTTGTATGCATTGAATAATAATAAATCACTGTTATCCGAGAAGAAAATAATTTTGGGCTAAAGCCCATAATTGGTGAGATTTAAATAGCCCCGACATTAATGTTGGGGTAAATTATATCTCTTTGAAAAAAGGGCTTTAGCCCAACTATATAATCAGTCACCTTCAGTGATGAGATTAGCATGAAAAATATACTTTACATTCTTCGGACAACAGTGATAATTAAAAATTAAAAAAATGAAGGTTTTAAAATTTGGCGGAACCTCAGTAGGCAGTGTAGAAAACCTACAGAAGGTTAAACAGATTGTAGAAAGTCAGCAAACTGACGTAGTTGTAATTGTTTCAGCTCTTGGCGGAATTACCGACAATATTTTGAACATGGCCAAAACTGCTGCAACAACGAGAACCTTCTTAACCACGGAAATGTTGGAGATCACCACCCGCCATATGACCACCATCGAAACCTTGGTTCCTGAAACAATGCAAACTGAAGTTAAAGCAAGTATTCAGGAAAAACTAGATGAATTAGAAAACCTTGTGAAAGGTGTTTCAATGATTGGTGAACTCACCAACAAAACTCTTGACCGCATTGGTGGAATGGGAGAGATGCTTTCATCAACTATAATAGCAGCCTATTTGGGTGCTAAATGGATAAATAGTGCCGACTTAATACTTACCGATAGCAATTTTGTTAAGGCTGAAGTTGATTTCGAACAAACCAATAAAAACATAAAGGCCAAATTTGTAGGTTTTTCAGGTATTGCAATTGCTCCAGGTTTTGTTGCAAAGAATATTCTTGGCGAATCAACTACTCTTGGGCGCGGTGGCTCCGATTTTACGGCTGCGATTTATGCTGCTGCATTGGATGTTGAATCCCTTGAGATTTGGACCGATGTAACTGGTTTTATGACAGCCGATCCACGCGTAATAAGTAAAGCTTATACCATTGATTATTTGACTTATTCCGAAGCCATGGAATTGTCGCACTTTGGAGCGAAGGTGATTTATCCTCCTACAATTTTACCAGTGTATCGGAAACGAATTCCAATTCGTATAAAAAATACAACTGATCCAGAAGCCGAAGGAACCTTAATTGGTCACAAAAAACTGGCCGGGAAGGAGCGAATGATTAAAGGAATATCATCGATATCAGGTATTACTTTGTTAACCCTGCAAGGTGCTGGAATGGTTGGTGTAACGGGCATATCAATGCGTATGTTTTCTGCTTTGGGTAACCAAAGTGTTAATGTTATTCTTATATCGCAAGCATCTTCAGAGAATTCAATTTCAGTAGCCGTGCCTATAGAAGATGCCGAAAAAGCGAAATTAGCTGTTGAACAAGAATTTAAACACGAAATTGATAATGAGTTTATAAATGGTGTGTTGCTTGAGAAGGACCTTTCTATTGTTGCTATTGTGGGTGAAAACATGAAAGAAAGTGCTGGAATAGCGGGAAAACTTTTTAATACACTGGGTAAGAATGGTGTAAATATTCGAGCCATTGCACAAGGTGCTTCGGAGTTGAATATTTCGTGGGTGGTGAAAACTTCTGATTTACGTAAAACTTTAAATGTAGTTCACGAAGGTTTTTTCCTTTCAGCCTATAAGGAGTTGAACCTTTTTCTTATTGGAATTGGAACGGTAGGAGGGAATTTTATTCAACAATTGAAACAACAGCACGAAAAACTTTTTAACGAAAAGCGTTTGAAAGTGAAGCTGGTTGGTATTGCCAATAGTAAAAAAATGCTTTTTGATAGAGATGGAATCAATTTGGATACTTACTTCAATGAACTTACAAATTCCGAATTGCTTTCAGATTTCGATGAGTACATTAAGCATATGATTGAGCTTAATTTGTACAATTCGGTTTGTATCGATTGTACTGCAAACGAAAACTTGGCCAATTATTATCAAAATGTACTCGATGCACGTATTTCAATTGTTGCTGCTAATAAAGTTGCAGCTTCGTCATCATATTCAAATTATAAGAATTTGAAAGATACAGCGGTTCGAAATGGGATAAAATTCTTCTTCGAAACAAATGTAGGTGCCGGTTTACCAATCTTATCAACCATTAAAGATTTAATAAATAGTGGCGATAAAATTATTAAAATCCAAGCTGTTCTTTCAGGAACATTAAATTACATATTCAATACCATAAGTGCCGATATTCCTTTAAGCAAGGCTATAGAAATGGCAAAAGAAGCCGGATATTCAGAACCCGATCCTCGTATTGATTTAAGTGGAAAAGATGTAGTTCGTAAACTACTAATATTAGCACGCGAGTCGGGCTATGCTTTAGAAGAGAAAGATGTAAAAACTGAAAAATTTGTACCTGAAACACTTTTTGCTGGAAGTGAAGCTGAATTTTGGACAGGAGTTAAAGAACTTGATTCAGAATTTGAAGCATTAAGGAGCAAACTTGCTACTGAAAACAAAAAATGGCGTTTCATTGCTACTTTTGAAGAAAATAACTCTAATGCATCTTTACAAACTGTTGAAAGTAATTCACCTTTTTTCGATTTAGAAGGTAGTAACAACATCATACTTATATCAACTGAGCGATACAAAGAATACCCAATGCAAATTAAAGGATACGGTGCAGGTGCCGATGTAACTGCAGCTGGAGTATTTGCCGATATTATTCGAATAGCTAACATCTAAGTTATACATTATGAAAAAAATATTTTTAGTTCTCTTCTCTATTGTTTTTCTTTTTGCATGCGATAATGATTTTGAGCATGAAAATAATGAACCAACATCAGGCGTTTTGGTGCAAGTCTCTGTTATCGATGCACTTTTACAAGGTATTTACGATGGCTATTTCCCAATAGGAGATCTGAAGGAATATGGTAATTACGGAATTGGTACTTTTAATGGTTTAGATGGAGAGATGATTGTTTTTAACGATACTGTATTTCAGGTTGTTGCTTCAGGAGACGTAAAAAGACCTCTAGACGATGTGTTAACACCTTTTGCAGCTGTAACAATGATGCATGCCGATACTACATTTATGCTATCAGCTACATCTTTTGAAGAAATTAAATTAAATTTCGATTCTTATTTTCCTACGCCAAATCTATTTTATGCCGTTAAAATAAAAGGCGATTTTAAATACTTGAAAACACGGAGTGTTCCCAAGCAAACAAAACCTTATCCTCCTTTAGTTGAGGTTACGGCTAATCAACCAGAATTTGAATTCGAAAACGAAAGTGGTGATATAATTGGGCTTTATTGTCCGGAATATGCTAAGGGCATTAATGTTACGGGTTTGCATTTGCATTTTTTGAACAGTAGCAGAACAGGTGGAGGACATATTTTAGAGTTTTCCCTTAAACAAGGTAGCATGGAAATTGGTTATCTAATGGATTATCGATTGATTTTGCCTGAAGGTGGCGACTTTTATGGTGGCGATTTTACGGTTGATCGAACAGATGATTTAGAAGAAGCAGAAAACTGATTTATTATTTATAATTGACAATTTATTATTTAAGTGGCATCAGAATATATGTCACCAGAAACTTAGGTACACAGGTACTTATTAACTTATGAACTATAATAAGATGAAACATATAATTATTTTAGGCGATGGAATGGCCGATCTTCCTATTGAAAAACTAGGGGGAAAAACTCCTTTAATGGTTGCTAAAACTCCATATATTGATTACTTAGCGAAGAAAGGTAGAAATGGTTTATTGGCAACAGTTCCCTTAGATATGCCAGCAGGCAGTGAAATTGCAAACATGGGCGTAATGGGATACGATGTTCGTAAAGTTTACGATGGACGTGGTGTTTTAGAAGCTGCAAGCATGGGGGTTGAAATAATGGAAGGCGATTTGGGTTTACGTTGCAATTTGATTTGTATTGAAGGAGATACCCTTAAGAATCATTCTGCAGGGCACATTTCTACCAACGAAGCTCATGAATTAATCGATTTTTTAAATGAGAAGTTAGGTTCCGATAAGGTAATATTTTACCCTGGAGTATCTTACCGTCATTTGTTGGTTATTAAAGGCGGGAATAAACAATTAGCTTGTACACCTCCACACGATGTGCCTGGACAAACTTTTAAGGATAAATTGATTAAAGCCAAAAATGAGACTGCAAATGATACAGCAGAGCTGTTAAATGATTTGATAATTAAGTCGCAGGTTTTGTTGGCCAATCATCCAATTAATAAAAAAAGAAAAGAAGCAGGTAAAGATATGGCTAACTCCATTTGGCCATGGTCACCTGGGAATAAACCTCAAATGCCAACCCTTAAAGAAATGTATGGTGTTGAGAAATCTTCTGTTATTTCGGCTGTTGATTTAATTCAAGGAATTGGTGTTTATGCTGGAATGGAAGTTTTGAAAGTTGAAGGCGTTACCGGTTTATACGATACGAACTACGAAGGTAAAGCACAAGCAGCTATTGATTCCTTAAATGCTGGTGCCGATTTGGTTTACTTGCATATTGAAGCAAGCGATGAAGCCGGACATGAAGGCGATGTTGAATTGAAAACACTTACTATTGAGTATCTCGATTCAAGAATTGTTAAACCAATTGTTGAAGCAGCTAAACTAATGGATGAACCTTTAGCTATTGCCATATTGCCAGACCATCCTACACCTTGCGATTTAAAAACTCATACACACGATCCAATTCCTTTTATTATTTATAGACCAGGGGAAAAGGCAGATAATGTGGAAGTTTACGACGAGGTAAATGCTTCAAAAGGAAGCTATGGAATATTAAAAGAAAATGAATTTATAAAGGCTCTTTTAGGTCTTTAAAATGAAGAGCCGTTGGTTATATACTACTAACGGCTTTTTTTTATGTTTTTTGTTTGTAAGGTAAAGTGAAGAAAAACGTTGTTCCCTTTTCCTTTTCACTTTTAGCCCAAATGGTTCCATTATTATTTTTAATAAATTCAGCACAAAGGTTTAAACCTAAGCCACTGCCTTTTTCTCCATTAGTTCCATCAGTACTAATTTTCTCATTTATTTTGAAGAGTTTATTTAATTTTTCCTCAGGAATACCCACACCCTTGTCTTTCATATAAATTACCAGATGTTCGTCTTGGTATTCACTACCAATTTCGATATGGCTATTTGGAGTCGAAAATTTTATAGCATTTGATAATAAATTTCTGAAAACAGTTTTGATGGTACTAGTATCAACATTAACATCAATGTGCTTTGATATTTCGTTTTTAACTTTGATGTTCTTACTTATTGCTTGATGTATTAAATTTTGAATTTCTGACTCAGCAAGAAAATAAGGTTTTGCATATTCAAATTTATAGTTTATTTTATTGGTTTGGGAGCGTGCCCATATCAAAAGATCTTCTAGTAATTCAAGTGTAGACTCAGATGAACTTGATGCTGCATTAATTATTTCTTTAAGTTGTTTTTCAGTCAAAGTATTGTAGTTTTCCCTTAGCAAACTTGTTAACTGAACTAACGATCCTACTGGATTTCTTAAATCGTGAGCTATAATGTTGAAAAATTTATTTTTAACGTCGTTGGCATTTTGAAGTTCTTCTTTTTGTATTTCAACTTTATTTTTCTGGTCTATTAATTCTGAAGTTCTTTTAGTTACTGTTTTTTCAAGTTTCTTTTTGTCCTGTACCAGATTGTATTCTCGTATTCTAATAATTAATATAATAATTGAGACAATTGAAATAATTGTTATAAATCGAAACCAATCTGTTTGCCAAAAAGGTGGTTTAATAATTATAATCAACTTTGTTGATTTATCGAACCAAGTACGATGTTCACTTGATACTTTGACCTCAAATGTATAATTGTATGGTTTTAAATTTGAGTAAGTTACGGAGTTTTGGTTGTTGTCGGCAATAACCCAATCTTTATTCACACCTGATAATTTGTATGAATACTTTTGGGTAGTTGTATTGCTAAAATGCATGCTGGAGAAATCAATAGTGATAAAATTCTGTTTGTACCCCAAAGTTATAGAGTCACTATAACTAATCGATTTTCCATTCAATGATGCGTCAGCTGAAGTAACTTCATTTTCGAAAACTTTGAAGTTTGTTATAACTACATTTTGCATTGTTGTGTCAACAGGCAGTTCCTCGGTATTAAAAAACTGAATTCCATCTTGACCACCAAAAAATATTCTATTTCTTTCTGAATTTAGACAAGCAGCAAGGTGTTCAATACCATAGCTTACCCCATCTGAAATAGTGTATTCAAATACCTCACTAAAATCTAGATTGGTTTTAAATATGCGTTTTTCAGACATTATCCAAAGTTCATTATCGGTTTCACTAATTGATTTAGTGTCGAATTCATTTATTCCTATTTCTTGTCCAACAGGGGTATAAGTTTTTTCTATTTTATCGAAATAACACAAGCCTAATTCGTTTGAACTGATTAGTATTTTGCCGTTTGATAATACTTTTACAACACTAACTTGGTTGGTTGATAATAAGCTGTTTGATTCTTTTTGAGGTAAATAAGATTCAAATTTTTGGTTTCTAATGAATAGCTCATTAAGCCATTGTATACGGTTGCAAGCCAAACTATATCGTTATCTAAGGAAATATCAAGTGTTGAAAATGTTAATTCGTTTTTACTTTCTCCGGGATGTTCTAGTAAACCGTTATTGTGTTTGATATAGATACCACCGTCCCACATAGCTGTTATAATGAGCGAATCGTTGCTTGCAATTCCTAATTGTGAATAATCAAAAGGATTTGTGAATTCAATATTTTGCTTTAGAGTATTAATATCAATACTATTTAATTCACTGGTGTAACTTCCGTAAAATATTTTTTCACGAATCTTATCGTAGTGCAAACGGAAAACAATGTTATGAGGGATTTTTACAATTTTAATCGATTTTACAAGCTCATTAAAAATGTATATTTCTTTAT
>JAQIBQ010000350.1 GCA_027859005.1 Prolixibacteraceae bacterium
CTTCAGGGCGGATGTAGCGTTTGGCTGGATCAGCAATAAAGTCATTACCAGAAGGAAGAATCCATGCTTTTAAAACATCTTGTGATGTTTCAAGCTCAACAGCCTCGTCGGGTCTTGAGTCGGCATCTTTGCTGTCCTTGTAAGTCCCATCTTCCTGCGGACGAACATCGTATCTGAGTTGATCGGCTTCATCCGTTGAGGCATATTTAAAAAATTGCCAGTCGTTATTTATTGCTATTCGTTCTCGGTGTATTGTTTCATCCGTTTTGTTGCAAGATAAAAGTGTAAATGCAACCAGAATTGTTAGAGAGACTGATTTAAATGAGCCAAAGGTTTTCATATAGCGTTTTATCTATTTCCTATTTAATTTCAATTTCAAATGGCGATGCAGGTAAGCCTTCTTTGTTATAAAGGTTGGCAAAATCGGGATTATCGGCCCAGGCATAACGAATGTATTTAGGATTTGAAATTTCATCGTTCCACACCACAACTTCATTGTTTTCTATCTTCGCTTTTCCCCATTCAAATTTTTTATCTTCACCAGCAATTGCAAAATGAGCTAATTCTTCGCCATTCTTAGCAATTAGGCCACTACCTACATTCTCAAAAGCAATAATAACTTTACCTTCTTCAATACGATGAGATTTATAAATTGGGGATGTGATAATTCCATTTTCGAGGTAAGAAATACGCATGGCTTCTAGTGCCAAACGCTCTCCAACCGGTTTTTTATTTCCAGGGTGAATATCGTTCCATTCCCCTAAATCGATGTTTACACCTAGACCTGTATTTTTTATAGCAAGGGATGTTTCTAGTTGTACTTCACGCATTTCAGCCCAATTGCTTTTCGCAGGTAAATAATCTACTTCCATGTAGTTTGGTAGTTGAGCAATTAAGAAAGGAAGCTCTTGATCTTCCCATTTAGTGCGCCAATCTTTTATAATATTGGGCAATAACTTACTATAGGCTTCTGGATTTCCAGCATTGCTTTCGCCTTGGTACCAAAGCAATCCTCTAACTCCAAAGTTTATAAAGGGTGCTATCATTCCATTGTACAAAGCTGTTGGTTCGTTCTGAGCTGAAATTCCTTGTTTGTACCATTTCTTGTGTTGGAAAACTTCACCTACTTTATACTTCCAGTATCCTTTTAAATCAATTGTATCGTTAGCAGTCAATAATAAATAAGGTTTGTCGGGGACAAAGCCACCTTTCCCATAATTGTTCCTTAAGCGAATAACAAATAAATTTTTTCCCTTCTTTAAAATTCCTGCTTGTACTTTATATTCCCGTTGAGGATATTGATATCCTGTTCCACCAACTCTTTGGCCGTTAATGTACAAATCATCGGCATCAACAATTCGTCCCAATTTTACTAAGGCTTCAATGCCTGTCATTGATTCGGGGACTTCAATTTCCCTACGGAACCATACCACACCATCGAGGTCTCGAACTCCCTGATCTTCCCAATAGCCAGGAATGTTAATTCGTTTCCAATTTAAGGGTTCATAAGAAGGGGAGTACCACTTCACATCGTCTGCTAGGCCTTTGTCCTTTTGTGTTTTAGGACCATCGGTTGCACGATCCTCTTTCGCTTCACGGTTTATTCGATTTACATAGCTTGTATCCTGATTTTGTTTTACTTTTTCTAAAATAGCTGGAAACTCCTTAAATCCTTCTTCACTTGTCCACGATTCTATTTTAGTTCCTCCTACACAAGTCATAATAATACCCTGTGGAACATTGTATTTATCGTATAGCTTTTTCGCAAAGAAGTAACCTATTACGGTAAAATCTAATATTGTTTCTGGTGTTGCTTCAACCCATTTTAAATCAACAATATCTTCAAGAGGAGCACTTAATACTGCTTTCGTTGGTACATGAAACTGACGTATTTCAGTATTATTTGATTCATTAATTTCAATTGCATAACGTTCCTGCCAACGGTTGAATTGGTGGGTCATATTTGATTGGCCAGAACACACCCAAACATCACCAATAAGAATATTTTTAATACTTATTTTGTTGGAGCCTTTTATTTCCATGTCGTATGGACCGCCAGCTTCCATAGGCTGCAGTTGAATTTGCCATTTTCCTTCGGTGTTGGTTTTTGTACTGTATTTCTTCTTTAAGAATTTTACAGTTACTTCTTCGCCCGGAGTGGCCCATCCCCATACTTTAACTGTTTCGTTACGCTGCAATATCATTCCATCACTAACTATACTGGGAAGACTAACTTGCGCAAGAATTTGTAGTGAAAGCAGAAATGTAATACTGAATATTGAAATTATTTTCTTCATAATTAGGATAAAATTAGCAATAGAATGAGTTATCTTTTAAAAGTGTTTTTAAGCTTTTTCTTAAAAAATAACAATAATGTTATTTTACAAATTCATTCTATTAATCAGTTTCAAACTAAAAGTAGCACACTTAAATCTGTTGGAGGTACAAAAACATGTTATTTGACCCTTTTTATTCATAGATCAAAGTTTCATGTACCGTATCAATTTTTCTATTTTTGACGAATCAATTCCTATTTGACTATGGAAAGAACCATTCATTTGTTAATAATGTACACCATGTTGGTGCTTGCAATATTGTTATTTCACAAGGGCCGCAAGCATCCTCGGAGTATTATATTGGCAATTTATGCAGCAGTAGAATTTATTACGAATGGTTTTAATAGCCTTACTCTTTCGGGTGGGTGGGAATTTTTTGACAAGTTTCCTTATTCTCATTTCATATATAAACCCTTGTATTGTTTATGGGTTCCCTTATTTTATTTCTATATAAAATCGTGCTTAAATAATAAGTTTGAATGGAATAGAAAACAGTTAATCCATTTTATACCCTTTGCTTTTTATTTAGTACTATTTTTAGGAATTTGGATTTTTAAAGGCAATCATTTTATTTGGGCAAATTTATACCACGAGGGAACTTTCATATAT
>JAQIBQ010000407.1 GCA_027859005.1 Prolixibacteraceae bacterium
TTTGCAAATTCCATAAGGGGTTCAGTGGTATGCAAGCAGCGGTTTTCCGCTCATTCTCTCGTCATTACCATGACAGAGAATCACACGCAAACCCTTACGTAACTTGCAATTTATCGTTATGGCTTATTAAAACAATATACGTATCATGATACAATACTCAAATATTTGCGAATATGTTTGCGACAATAGGTATTCAATTATTATTAATGTCTTTTCGACAGTTATTGGTGCATTTCTGGGATTTCTATTTGCTCTAATAATATATTGGATAGGAAACTTAAATGCTAGAAAAAAGTTAAAGAATGCAAAAGACGAAAAAGCGTATAATACATTAAAACGTTTCTCTATCCTATTAAAAACTCTTGTCAAATCATGTAATAGACAAAATCAAGAATTTAATAATTATGCAACGAATTTGAGAAACAACCCCCTTGATGATCATACTCCTGGATTCTTAGCTACAAATGACAGGACTAGACTAGTTGACTCAGACACCTTAGAATTATATCATTCATACATTAACATGGAGAAATCAAATAACAACAAGTTTACGGATTATAGGAATATCTTTATTCAAGCAGATTTTATTCAAAAATTCTATGATGATTTATTTATTCAAAACGAAAAGCAAAAAAAATATACATTTTCAGATTTAAAGGTAATTAGAGATAATCTATTAGCAATTTCTGTCAAAATTGGTCTTTTACAAAAAGACATTCAAATGAATAAACCTAAGACATATACAGACGATAGAGAATTCCAATTTTTAGAAGTTTATCGCGCAATATTCATTAGATTAAAAAGAGATGGTTTTACAAAATTAGAGCCGTATTACAATGAGTTCTTAATTCCATTTCAATCAGAAATCTTTGATTATTTGAGTGATCAAAATCAAGCAGACCAGATTTCGACACATATTGCGACAGTTATGACAAGAATTGATCATATTAAACTAAACATATTGGAACATGCAAAAGGATTTTCAGATCTTGAATCTAATCCAAATATTAGTTCTGCGATAGAATATTTAGATAGAATTAGACTGCAAATAGAAAAAAATAACAAGCCATAACATTTTGTTTATTCCATAAGGGTTTCAGTGGTATGCGGGCAGCGGTTTTCCGCTCATTCTCTCGTCCGTATGCGGACAGAGAATCGCACGCAAACCCTTACGTAACAAACAATTTACCGTTAGGTGCAAGCCAATCGCTATTTCGACACCGTAGTGCAACCTTGAAAGAACCCAAACAAAATGACAGAAAAGAGTTCTGCGAATTCCAAGTTTAGTGCAAGGGATTTTAATTTTTTTCCCCTACGCTCTTTGCGCCTGATGGGCGCATTAGGGAAAACAATAGCCCACGCACAAAACAACACATTTGCAAGTCCCAGCCCAACTGCCCAAGCTTCAGCTTGCAAAAGAGTTGTTTTTTTGCCCTCGCACCACTGCCTTTTTGATATATTTGAGCTTTAACGTTTTTCGCGATATTGATATTTTTTTCTTTTTAACATTAGGACTTCACATTGATCAGGGTTTCCAAAAACGGGGCGTAAAAAGTACAATTACCGTATAAATCTCCAAACGTCCCAAAAGCATCAGAATTGAAAGAATATTATTTGCTATATCGGGCAAATGAGCAAAATTACTAACCGGGCCTACTGTTCCTATTCCCGGTCCTATTCCCGCCATACAGGTAGCGACAGAGCTGGCCGCTGTTTTTCCATCAATGCCCAGAAATAGTAAAGAGAAACTACCTATAAGAAAAACAATATTATAGATGAAAATAAAGCTAAGAATCGTATTGTTCTCCTCAGTTGAAATGGTATGTTGGTTTAATCTCAAAGGAATAACAGCATGCCTTGACATTAATTGGCGAAATGTATTTTTTATATTTTTCACCAAAACCAGATGCCTGGCCATTTTAATGCCCCCCGCAGTTGAGCCGGTACTGCCACCCAAAAACATGGCAGCAAAAATTAACGCCCACCCAAATACAGGCCATTGCAAGTAATCGGTTGTGGCAAAACCGGTACAGGTAATAATAGATATCACTTGAAAGAATGCTTCCCTGAACGACAGTTCCAATGGTTTGTGCATTTTGAAAAAGAGTGTAGCTGTAATGAGTAATCCAACCAAAGCAACCACAAACAAGTAAAATTTCAATTCATCATTTTGTTTAATCTTCTTAAAGTCTCGTTTTAATAAATAATAATGTACCACAAAGTTCATCCCGGCCAAAAGCATAAATAAAGTAATTACATATTGAATGTAAGGCGAATAACTGGCTATGCTGTCGTTTTTGGGAGAGAAACCACCTGTTGCAACAGTACCAAAAGCATGGCAAACACTTTCAAACAGATTCATCCCACCAAATAGCAAGAGAACAATTTCGACAAAGGTAAGTAGCAAATAAATCAAAAGTAAACGATTGCCTACCGCCTTGATTTTAGGTTTTATTTTATCATGTAACGACGATTCCATTGTAAACAACTGGTAGCCTCCAATTTGCAACGAAGGCATCACAATAATAACCAATACAATGATGCCTATACCACCAATCCAATGGGTAAGGCTTCTCCAAAAAAGAATTGATTTTGGGAGCGATTCAATGTCGGTTAAGATGGAAGCCCCTGTAGTGGTAAAACCCGACATTGATTCAAAAAAAGCATTTGTAAACGATGGTATCGATTGTGAAAATAGATAAGGCAGACTTCCAATTAATGCAATAATCACCCATGAAATCGTAACAGTGAAGTAGGCATCTTTCTTATTCATTGATTGTTCTTCTTTTTTCCGTCTTGAAACCAAGAAAAAACAGACACTAAAAGCAAAAGTAATTACCAATGATAAAATGAAAGGCATTGCCTGTTCCTGATAATAATAAGCCAAACCCGCACAAAAAAATAAAAAAAGAGTAATAATACTGAGCATTCTGCTCAATATTTTGGCTACAAAGTGAAAATTAATAATCATACCTTATAAAATGAAGCTATTTTACGTGTTGCTTTACTTCCTGAAGTATTTTATTGAGTACTTCCTCTAAATTGTCGATTTCATGTTTCTTCTCCAGTTTAATTTCCTTATTGAAATCTTTCCGGTAAATTGCCATCAATCGATTGGTTAACTTTTCTACCGGATTTATCAAAACATAAGGAAGAAAAAATGTCAGGAAGCATAGGACGACCAAAGCTGCTATACCTATCTTTTGTTGAATATTTGCTATTCTTGTTGAGCTTTCGTTGATTTGAGCATTTTTCTTCTCAAGTACTTTTACATTAAGGCTTTGGATATTAACAATGCTTTCACGCAAGTGCAGATAGGCAAGATTATAACTGGTATAATTTGTCAAAAAAACTTTCTGCTCGTTACTCGCTTTAAATCGACTATACGTATTATCTAAAATTTGTGTCAATTCACCTTCTCCGGTTTCAGTAATATTTTCACCTTGTAGTTTTAACGCCTCTTCAAATCTTTCGTAAAATAGTTTTGATTCACTCATTAAAGCCGATTGAAGAATAGAATCGCCTACCACTACACGGTTAACCATACCATTCCACCTTTCTAGTGCATCAAGCATGGTAAAGGAATATTTTACCGACGGATAATTATCTTTTAGCAACGAAGAGGATTGCAAGGCAATTTTGCTATTCGAACCCAGATTAAGTACAAGCACTATATACGACACCAGAAATATAGCTCCGGTAATCATCATAAACTTTGTTTTAATACTTTTCATGGTTAAAAGTTTTAAGCTTACTAAATTGCAATATCCTATTGAAGATCTTTAACTTATCAGTTGCAAAATAATTTTTGATATTACTTTCCAAATCGGTAGCCAATCCCTGATTCCGTAACCAGCAATACAGGTTTCGAAGGGTTATTTTCAATCTTTTTCCTTAACTGAGCTACAAACACCCTAAGGTATTGGGTTTGCTCGGTGTAACTATACCCCCATACTTCTTTCAGGATATACTGATGAGTTAATACCCGGCCCTGGTTTTTGGCTAGTAACGCTAATAATGAAAATTCAGTTGAAGTCAGTTTCAATAGTTCTCCATCCTTTTTCACAGTGCGGTTTGGCAAATCTATAATCAGAGTTTCGAATTCCAACACTGGTTCATTTTCTTTAACTGGTTTGTAGCGCAAAGCAGCCCTGATGCGGGCTAAAAGTTCTCCACTTCTGAATGGCTTGGTCAGATAATCATTGGCTCCGTTGTCCAAAGCTTTAATAATATCTTCCTCCGAATCGCGAACCGATAAAACAATGACGGGTTTGTCATACCATTCTTTCAATTTGCTTAATACTTCCTGACCATCTATGTCGGGAAGTCCCAAATCGAGTATAATGAGTGAAGGATGATGGCTTGCTGCATCAATCAAACCGTCCTTGCCGTTACTTGAATGAATAATTTTATAGCCGCTCGCTGAAAGGGTTATTTCAAGCAAACGCCTTATCTGTAATTCATCGTCGATGACTAATATGGTATTATTTTCGTTCATGTTTCATCAAATTGCATATTAATTATATCGGGGCTTCCCGATGGAATTTTAATTGTGAAAATTGCGCCACCTTTTTTCTGGTTTTCAACCGATACCGTTCCTTTATGGGCTTCAATAAACCCTTTTACAATTGAAAGACCGAGTCCAAGTCCGCCAGTTTTACTCCCGTTTACCCGATAGAATTTGTCGAATACGTTGTTGATAACATTTTTTGGAAAGCCAGCCCCCTCGTCCCACACTTGAATAACAAGTTCGCCTTCAATGTAGTTAGCATCTATTCCAATTGATGTTGTCGCCGGAGCATGTTGACAGGCATTAAACAACAAATTATAAAGCACCTGTTCCATGAGACCGAAATCGATTTTTACCAATGGCATATCCTCCTGCAAATTTATTTTTACATTGAAGGGTTTCAATTCATCATTCAAATCCTGAGATACTTTATTGAACAGGTCGTTTATATCGTACCAGTCGAGCCGGACAGTAATTCTTCCGCTTTCAAGTCTCGACATGTTCAGTAAATTTTCAATAAGTCTGTTCAGGCGGAGCGATGCTGTAAATATTTCAGTAAAGAGCGCTTTTTGTGTATTTTCATCTTGTTTGGATGAGATCAGTGTATCGGCTGATCCAAGAATAGTTGCAACTGGAATTCTCAATTCATGCGAAATGGAGTTGAACAAGGTTTTATATAAACGGTCCGACTCGTCGAGGAAACGGACTTTTTGGGCCAACTCTCCTAAAAACTCACGTTCAAGTGCATTTGAAATTAAGGCCAGAAAAGTTTCCCAATAGGCTTCCTTTTCGCCCAAAGCATTTTCTAACTCCAGAACCACTACACCCGGTTTTACTCTGGCTCCATACAAAGGATAATAGGAATATTTTTCAGTCAGGAAAGCAGTGCTAAACTTTCCTGCTTTTTGGCAATTATTAAATACCCAGTTAGCAATATCAAACTCTTGTTGGTTGAGTTCCCTGTTCTTTTGAAGCCACACTGAATGGAAGAGAGCTTCATTCCCATCCTGTAGAATAAAAAACGGGGCAAATCCAAAATTTTTATTGATCTCAGAAATAGCAACTCTAAGAACCTCATCCATACCACTTGATTTCGAAAGTTCGCTGGTAAGTTTAAACAGTACTTCGGTGCGAATTTCTCGTTCGCGCGCGAGCCTTTCCTGCCTTCTTATTCTTGTAGTGAGTATCCCATTTAAAATTGCTATGGTAAAAAACATGAGGAACATTAAAATGTCTTCAGCACGGGCTATATGAAACGTAAAATGAGGTGGTATAAAAAAGAAATTCCACACAAGTGCACTTAATGTGGCTGCAAGGAAAACGGGACCAATACCCAAAAATGTGGCCAATACCGAAACTACAAACAATAAAATGAAAGAAATAACATGATAACTTTGTGTTCCGGAAAACGGCAGGCATAATAAGGCCGTAAATCCAACAATCAAAGTCGAAAGCAGGTAAGGATTTACTTTTGAAAAATATTTAGCCACCTCTTTTATTTTCATCTTCGAAAGTTTTGAATTAAATGCAATCTACAAATATCCGTTCAAAGCCGTTCTTGTTTTAAAGTGAGATTATTAACACTTTTCTTTTGTCCGTTTTCGTTTACTTATTTGAACAGTTCAAAGTACGGTCGTATTTCATAAAGGATATGTAAAGATGAAGGGTTGAAGCATAAAGATTTTATAAAGAAAAAAACACCAAACTTCCTGCTCTATACGCCCTGCTCACTTCAGCAAAAGGGGCAATAACTAATGTTAATTCGGATGAACCAGCATACAAGAATGCAGTAAGTGCAAGAGAATTGGCTTTTAAACCATTGAGCAAGCTAATTACTAGGGTTACCTAAAATCTTTCAATTCCTCTTCTCAGGTCGATGACAGTGCAATAACTTTAGTTCGCAAGCTGCAAGGCCGTAGGTCAACCCCTAATATGACAGAAGAAGAAAAGCAAGCAGCAGCAGAAGGCAAAGAAGTCAATCAAAGTTCATCATCTCAAATGAGCTACGACAGCCGTTTAGACAACTTCGACAAGTACATTAAATTACTTGCTTCTGTTCCTGAGTACGCCCCAAATGAGACAGAGTTAACCACCGAGTCATTAACTGCACTCTACTCTGATTTAAGTGCTAAAAACACTGCCGTAATCAATGCGACAGTTCCGTTAAACAATGCCCGCATTACAAGAGACCAGGTGCTTTATACTCCACTCTCTGGCGTGGTCGACATTTCAGTAGACGTTAAGACGTATGTTAAATCAGTATTCGGTGCGACAGCTCCGCAATACAAGGCAATCAGTGGCTTGACATTTATAAAAAGAAAGTAGAAAGTTGCAATTACCTACCTGTTTTGTGTAATACCCTTGGTATAAGTTGTAACTCCCGTCGTTATATTTATTTCTTGTATTGTAAAAGTTGTAATAGCCGACGTTAAAGATATTTCTTGCACCGTTAAAGTTGCAACAAGCATTGTAATTGTTGTATATGTCGTCGTTAATGTTGTAAATGACGTTGTAAAAGTTGTAACTGCCACCGTAGCCAATATATTTCGGTTCGACAGTTATTCTTCTCGTCCCGTCAGTTTTGCACAGACAATCAAATTAGATAAAACAGAGTATGCGGAGATTGTACCAAGCCACCGCAAAAAGGCAAGCACATTTGCAATAGAAAAAAATGCAAAAGAGCTTGCCTTTTTCCCTTCGCACACGCCAGCATTCGTGTAAATTGACAGTATAAAAAGGCCCTCACAAAAAAAATTAAAATCCCACAACAGCATTCTACCGTATTTGGAGAAAAAAACTGACAGACAAGGTTTTAGATTAATAAATTATTATATATTTGATATGTAAACCAGACAAAAAATGAAGGCCTGGCACCTAACAAATTGTATATGATCATGGCAGTTTCAGTGCAAATTCCAACATCCAAACCCGCTCCTAATTCAGTGGGTATTCGGACAGGAAAACACACGCACTCTGCCACGCCACATACAAGTGGCCGTTAGCGCTAATTTGACTCGACATCCTGCAATAATGTGAGAACATCTGAGTTAATTAAATAAAATCAGACCCATGCGAAAAT
>JAQIBQ010000497.1 GCA_027859005.1 Prolixibacteraceae bacterium
TTTTTATCGATTTAGGTGATAATATTGATGTTGAAGCAGAAATGATAAAATTGGAAGAAGAATTAAAATACACAAAAGGCTTCCTTATTTCAGTCACTAAGAAATTGAGTAACGAACGTTTTGTGAATAACGCTCCTGCTCAAGTTGTTGAAATTGAAAGGAAGAAGCAAGAAGATGCTGAGATAAAAATCAAAGCTTTACAGGAACGAATTGAATCGTTGAAATAACAATTCATATAATATAGTTAAGAACCCGGTCAAATTTGATCGGGTTTTTTATTGATTTTTATTTTAAAATTTTAACTAGAAGAAAAAAGAAGGTTACGTAAGTAAAAGTAAATTGGACCATTTTCAAAGCAATGTGCGAGGAGTTTCATCAGTGGTTTGTATAAAATTAAGGCTGCATTTTCAAAACTATGCACAAAGCAGTGGCTTAATAATTCCAAAAAAGATATACATGAAACTTACTTGCTGATTATTTTGGGCAAAGCGGTTTTGTTTTGACAATATTTAAAGCTTTTTCTCAATATTAGATTGGTAATTTGTACTGTTAAAAAAGTTTAAAACTCCAACTCACCTTTTTCACAGAATCTCACTTTTTCATACTTTCGAGCTTCAAAAATTTATTGATCAACATTCAAAGTAAATTGAAATGGATATTCAAATTGAAAACTTAACCAAGAGTTATGGTGTTCAGAAGGCTGTCGATTCGTTATCATTTGAAGTTAAAACAGGTGAAATTCTTGGATTCCTAGGACCAAACGGAGCAGGAAAATCTACTACCATGAAAATTATTACTTGTTACCTTGCTGGCGATACTGGCGATGTAAAAGTAGGTGGTAATTCTGTCTCCTATAATCCAGAGAAGGTGAAAAAGCACATTGGATACTTACCAGAAAACAACCCGCTTTATCTTGAAATGCCAGTGATTGACTACCTGCGTTTTGTAGCAAAGCTACAAGGAGTGAAGCCCCAAGATGAGAAAGAGCGTATTCTTGAAATGATAAATACGTGTGGGCTTAAAGGAGAACAACACAAAAAAATTCGTGAGCTTTCAAAAGGGTACAAACAACGTGTTGGCCTTGCTGGTGCTTTAATTCACGATCCGGATGTACTCATCCTCGATGAGCCAACAACAGGGCTTGACCCAAACCAAATTATTGAGATTCGTGAATTAATAAAGAAGATTGGTAAGGAAAAAACCGTAATACTAAGTTCACACATTCTAGCTGAGGTTGAAGCTACCTGCGACCGTATAATGATTATCAACAAAGGCAAAATTGTAGCAGATGGTACTTCTGAACAACTTCGCAAACAGGCGCAAGGCAATGAGCTCCTTCGTGTTCGAATTGAAGGTGGCTCTCGGAATGATGTGTTCAAGGCCTTGCAGGAACAAAGTACTATTTCATTTGTCGATTTTGTGTCTGAAGAAGCAACATTATTCGAAGTGCAAAGTAAGCCAGAGGTGTATTCGGCAAAAGCTATTTTCGATCTATGTGTATCAAATGGTTGGTACATTACTGAAATGACTCCAATCGAGACAAAACTCGAAGATGTATTCCGTGAAGTAACGGCAAACTAAATCTTTTATTTTAAGTAATTAATTATGAAATCTATTTGGACAGTTGCCCATCGTGAATTAAGTTCATTTTTCGATTCACTTTTGGCCTATATAATGATTGTCGCTTTTTTGGGTTTTAGCGGCTTTTTCACCTGGTTACGTGGTTCCGATATCTTTTTTGTGAATCAGGCCAGTTTACAAACCTTTTTTGGCATTGCTTATTGGACTCTTTTCTTTTTTATTCCTGCACTAACCATGCGTATGATTGCCGAAGAAAGAAAAACAGGTACTATTGAAATGCTGTTAACAAAACCTCTAAGTGAGTGGCAAATTGTAACGGGTAAATTTCTGGCAACATTGCTACTAATTGTTATTGCGCTCTCACTTACTTTGCCCTACTACATTACAGTTGCCCAATTGGGTGATATAGACCATGGTGCTGTATGGTTAGGTTATTTAGGTTTAATCTTAATGAGCGCATCCTATATAAGTGTTGGTATTTTTACCAGTAGCCTAACAAACAATCAAATTGTGGCATTCTTATTGGCACTTTTGATTGGCATTTTCTTTCATATTATTTTTGGAATTATGGCTGGAAGCTTAAGCGGAACATTGGCCAATGTATTTTATTTCTTGAGCATGAGTACTCACTACGAATCAATTAGTCGTGGCGTGCTCGACAGCAAGGATATCATCTATTTCTGTTCAATAATTTTATTGGGATTAATTGGATCACAAGTTGTTTTGGCCAACAGAAAATAACCTTAACTGTTTAATTATGAAGAAAAATTCTTTAATTACATACGCAATTCTAAGTGCAGGTATTCTTGTGCTTTTGAATATTTTGTCGAGCCGCTACTTTTTGCGAGCCGATTTTACCGCCGACAAGCGCTACACTTTAAGTGGAGCAACCAAAGACATTGTGCGTTCGCTTGAAGATCCAGTAACGGTAACGGCCTATTTTACCAAAGATCTACCGCCACAAATCTCGCAAACTAAAAATGAATTCAAAGAATTGTTGGTTGAATATGCCAACCTATCAAAAGGAAATTTGGTATACGAATTTGTGAGCCCTAACGACGATCAAGAGTTGGAACAAGAGTTAGCTCAAAAAGGCATTCAGCCTCGTTTGGTTTCTGTTCGAGAAAAAGATCAGGCCATTCAAAAAAGCGTTTACCTTTCAGCTGTTGTGCAGTACAACGAAAAAGAAGAGATAATTCCATGGGTATTTCAAGGTGCATCGATGGAGTACGATCTTTCGACCGCCATCAAAAAGCTAACAGTTGAAAATAAGCCCATGATAGGCTTTGTTCAAGGTCATCGTGAGCCTGGTGTTGCAAACTTTATGCAAGCCGCTCAATCTTTAAATGTACTTTACGATATCGAAGACGTTACCATGGCCGATACAATAAACTTATCGAAATACGAAACCATGGTAATTACCGCGCCGGCAGATTCATTCAGTCAAGCAGATTTTAGCTATCTCGACAAGTACATGAACAATGGTGGCAATCTTTACATAGCCATTGATCGTGTTAATGGCGATTTACAAAATGCTATGGGGAGTGTTGTTTCAACTGGTCTTGAATCTTGGTTGCAAAATAAAGGAATTGATGTGGAAAGTACCTTTATTGTAGATAACTCTGCTGGGAATATATCGGTAGTGCAGCAACAAGGATTCATGCGCATTCAAACACAAATGAAATTTCCATATATTCCATATATCAGCAATTTTGGCGATCATCCTGTTGTAAAAGGGTTAGAGACTGTTGTTATGCAATTCGTTAGTCCAATTACGTTTAATGGCGATTCAGCCATTACAGCGACACCAATTGCATTTACTTCTGAGATGTCGGGTACTGAAGTGGCCCCTTTGCGTTTCAATATTCAAAAAAAATGGAATAAATCCGACTACAACAAACCAACTCAAGCAGTAGCTTTTGCATTAGAAGGAAAATTATCGGAAGGCAATACCAACCGAATGGTGGTTATAGGCGATGGTAATTTTGCCGTAAACGGTGCTGGGCAACAAGCGCAACAAATTAATGCCGATAATGTAAACCTAATGGTTAATGCTATTGATTGGTTAACCGATGATACCGGATTGATTGAGTTACGCACAAAAGGAGTTACCAATCGTCCACTAGATCAATTAGAAGATGGGCGAAAAACATTCTTGAAATATTTAAATTTTTTGTTGCCAATTCTTTTGATCATTTTTTATGGAATTGTTCGAAGCCAACGTAATCGAGCATTGCGTTATAAGCGCATGCAAGAAAACTTTGTATAACCTAAAAATGAACTAGTATGTACAAAAAAATAAACAACAAAACACTGGGTATCGTATTTGCGGTTTTACTGGTATTGGTCGTGATACTATTTTCGAGTAAAGGGGGTCACAAAGAACGATCTTTTAGCAAACAATTGGTCGATATTAACACCGAAGAAATTACCCAAATCACAATTACTCCACGCTCTATGGAAGGAGAATCGTTCGATCTAATTAAAGAAAGCGATGAGTGGAAAATTTCAGCAAACAATCAGTTTTATAAACCATCTAGCAATACTGTTGAGAGTATGCTTTCAGCTATAGAAAATATGATAGCCAAAAGCATGGTGGCCAACAGCAAAGATCGTTGGGATATATACGAAGTAAGCGATTCTCTTGCTTCGCGTGTGCAGCTTTTTAAAGGTAGTAAAAAAGTAGGCGATGTGTTTATTGGTAAGTTTAAGTTCTCACAACCTCGAAGTATGAGTACTTATGTGCGTTTAGAAGGTGGCAAAGAAACCTACAAAGTAGATGGTTTTTTAACTTCAACCTTCAACCGTAAAGTAAACGACCTGCGCGATAAAACGGTAATTGACGATCCTTTAGCAAATTGGAATGAAATAGCATTTAGCTATCCTTCCGATTCATCGTTTGTTCTTTCAAAAGTGAACAACAGGTGGATGTTAGATGGGGGAATTGCAGATTCAACTGAGGTTGCTAACTATATTAATTCAATAAAACAAAAATCGGCCAATTCAATTAGCGAAAACAGTTCGGGAAGCAGTTTGCTTAAAATTGATATTTTACGTTCCGAAGGAGAGCCAATCGAGCTTTTGGTTAAGAATTCAGATAATGAGCGAATACTTATAAGTTCTGAGAATGAGAATGTAAGGTATAATGATCAGAATACGATTGATCAAATTTTTGTGTCTCGGAAAAAATTTGAAATTAAACCATAAGCTTGTCACTTAAAGAATTTCAAAAGCTGTCATTTGTAACTATTTGACAGCTTTTTTTATTCTTCAAAAGAAAACACGGGTTCAATTTAAATAGTTGTGGGGAGTTAATTTCTGATTCACTTTTCCTTAAATAAGAATAAATTATTTATCCTTTCATAGCATACGTTTATCTTAAAATAAGCTCACCCATACTTATAATTATCTCTAATAAGTTAACAAATATCAAGTTAGTTGAAATATTAGAAAGGAGTGGATCGGCCTCCTAAAAAGAATGGTGTTTTGCAGGCTAAGCTTAGGGAGGGAGGGAAGCTTTTTTACTAGTTAAAAAAGATCACCCTGCCGAACTTAGTTTAGACAATAAAAAAGCCAATTAATTTTTAGGCAGCCGG
>JAQIBQ010000520.1 GCA_027859005.1 Prolixibacteraceae bacterium
GGCCTGAGCCAACTTGCCCTAAAAACCAACCTAAATTCACAGCAAAAAGATTACATCTCAAAAGTTAATTTATCAGGAAAATCTTTACTTGGAATTATTAATGACATACTCGATTTCTCACAGATTGAAGCAGGCAAATTGGTGTTAGAAAGTGTAGAATTTGATCTCGAAAAAGTATTTCAGGATCTCGAAAATATGTTGGCAATAAAAGCTTTCGATAAAGGCTTAGAATTTGTAATCAGAATAGCTCCTGATGTTCCTCTTTCGCTTATAGGTGACCCGTTACGACTTGGACAAATATTAATTAACTTGGTAAATAATGCAATTAAATTTACCAAAGATGGTGAGGTCATTATTTATGCTTTTTTGAAAAAGAAAACAAAGAAAAATGTAACCCTTGTATTCCGAATTTCTGATACAGGTATTGGTATTGAGAGAAGTAAGGTTGAAGATTTATTTGGCTCTTTTTCTCAAGCCGATAATTCAACAACTCGTCAATATGGAGGTACTGGTTTAGGGTTGGCTATTTCAAAAAAATTAGCAAAATCAATGCACGGAAACATTGAGGTCCAAAGTACTCCGGGGATTGGGAGTGAGTTCACTTTTAATGCCACTCTTGGAATTTCAAAAAAGCAGAAGAGAGATCTTTTCGTTCTTCCACAAAATATTCAAGAGCTTAATGTCTTTGTTTGTGATAATAATGTTACCACACAAGCCGTTTATAAAGATATTCTTGTATCGTTCCGGTGTAAAGTTCGGCTATTCTCAAATGGTCACGATTTATTGGAAGCTGTTGAAAATGGAGAACCGTGTAATCTTGCTATAATAGATTGGTATATGCCCGATATGGATGGTGTTCAAACAGCCCAAAAGATTCATGAAAGTTCTAAAATAAAAACATTTCCTCATATTATAATTTGTACAAAACCAAATAACGAAAGTTTAATTGAATTGGTAAATCAATTTGGGATCAATGCTTTTCTCAATAAGCCGATAAATTGTACTTCTCTTTTTAATATTATTCTTAAAATTTATGAACGAACAGATCTTGTTATTCCTTCTACAACAATTGATAATTTATCAGACGAAGCACAAATTGCTCAAATAAATGGCGCTTCAATTTTATTGGTTGAAGACAATGAAGTAAACCAGCAAGTGGCAAAAGAAATACTCGAATCGGTTGGATGCAGAGTTGAAATTGCAGTTAATGGATTGGAAGCAGTTCAAGCTTTATTAAACTTTCCCTTGAAGTATGAATTAGTCCTAATGGATATTCAAAGGCCTGTAATGGATGGTTTTCTCGCTTCAGTTAGAATTAGAGAAAACCCAGCTTTAAAAAGCATCCCAATAGTTGCAATTACTGCCGATGCTATAGTTGGAATAAAAGAGAAATGTATTCAAGTGGGCATGAACGATATAATTACAAAACCTTTCGAGCCAGATCAGATTTACACAATTCTTTTGAAGTACATTCAAATTAAAGAGCGGAAGAAAGTGGATGTTGTTCCTAGGGTAAATAATAACGATGAACTTCAACTTCCCGTATTCAACTATATAGATACGAATGAAGGTCTTAGGCGAGTGAACAAAAATAGAGAGCTTTATGTGAAATTAATTCGCAATTTCTATAAAAATTACAATGGAATAATTAACCAAGTTATTGAAGCTTATATCAGTGAAAATCAACTATTGGCCAAACGCTTAATTCACACTTTAAAAGGTATTTCAGGTAATCTTGGAGCCAAAGCTATTTATGCAATATGTCTTGAACTTGAATTAAGCGAAGGCTTGAATAAAGAAGACCTTGTTTCAGTACTTGAACCCTTAAGGAATGAATTAACCCATGTTTTTAACGAAATAGCTCCCTATAATCAATTGATGGAGAAAATGGAGATTGAAGAACCATTAACGAATTTTGTTCAAGTTAATGAGCATGAATTAATCAAAATTCTTTTAATTTTAAAGAATCAGCTTGAAAGAAGTGATGCCGATTCGATCGATACAATAAAGAACCTGTTAAACCAGACAGGAGTTGGCAATCATCGTAACATCATACTAAAAATTGAAACTGAATTGAATCAATATAATTTTGATGCAGCTTTAAAGTTGGTCGACAGTTTTATTGAAACCTTAAATAATGGATGAGTTGAAATGAACTTCGGGAATGAAAAAAGTGGAAAGAGCGAAAAATGAGTTCTCCTAAATTTTATTGTTATCAGCATTTATCTAATACATTACAGCCATGGAAGGGAAAAAAGGAAATATTTTAATTGTAGATGACACTCCTGAGAATATTGACATATTAGTCTCCTTATTGCAGGACTATAATCGAAAGATAGCACTTAACGGTGAAAAAGCACTCCTATTAGCAGAAGCTGAACCTAAGCCCGATCTTATTTTGCTTGACATTATGATGCCTGGAATGAGTGGATTTGAGGTTTGCATTCAACTGCGTAAGAATGAGACAACAAAAGACATTCCCATTGTTTTTATTACGGCAATGAACAGTCAGGAAAATATTTTAACTGGCTTTAAAATTGGAGGGCAGGATTATATCGCTAAACCATTCGATTTTAATGAGCTTATTGCAAGGGTTGAAGCTCAGATGGAAATTGTAAACTATCGGAAGAAGCTGCTAACCATGAATCATTGGCTTGAAGAAAAGGTGAATGAGCGAACCCTTGAATTGAAAGCAGCCAAATTAAAAGCAGAGGCAGCAAATAGAGCGAAAACAATGTTTTTGGCGAATATTAATCATGAACTGCGAACCCCTCTCAATGGTATTGTTGGATTTGGATCTTTGTTGATCGATGCCAACTTAGATGAAGAAAGTAGAACTTACCTCAATATTATCAACGAATCGGCCGACAATCTGCTGAAAGTGATCACTGAAATAATTGATTATTCCAATATTGATACAACCAATGTTGTGGTGAATGAAAATACATTTAATGCAGCCGAAACAATTAATAAGGCCATTAATTTTTTGGAAATAAAAGCCATTCATAAAGAGCTTAGAATAATACGAAATTTTGCGAATACTGGGGAACTTATTATTGGAGATGAATTGAAAATCAGGCAAATTCTTTTAAACATTATTGCGAATGCCATAAAATTCACAAATGAGGGTACTATTGAGATTACCTCAAGTGTTTTTCCGATTTCGTCTGAAAAAGGAGAATTGGTTATTTCTGTTTCCGATACCGGTATTGGAATTCCCGAAGACAAGATCGATCTGATTTTTGAGCAATTTTACATGATTGATGAAAGTCATACAAGAGAATATGGTGGTTTAGGACTTGGGCTTTCATTGGCAAAAGAATTAATTGACACATTACATGCTAAAATTGAAATAAAAAGCAAGGTAAATGAAGGGAGTATCTTTACACTGAAATTTCCAGTTGTCTATTCTGAAATCAATTCTACTGACGAATCGAGTACCAATGAATCCGATATTCAGGTTAAAAGAATATTGATAGCCGAAGACAACATTATTAATCAGAAACTGATCAAATTAATTTTAACTCAACAAAAACATTTGGTTACAGTTGTTGAAAATGGAGCACTAGCAGTTGAAATTGTAGCAAAAGAACATTTCGATTTTGTTTTTATGGATATACAAATGCCTGTAATGGACGGATTAGAGGCTACAAGAGAAATAAGAAAGTTACCAGGCAATGGCATTCATCAGTTGCCTATTGTTGCCCTAACAGCACATACTACGCCTGAGGATCGTCGATTGTGTATCGAGGCTGGAATGATTGATATGATTAATAAACCGGTAAAGAAAGAGATTTTATACAATGCTATTCTTAAATATGCAAAGTAGATTACTGCTTTTTAGGGTCCTATTTGTGATAACAGATAATGTAGAACTTTATCGAGTATAGTTTATTATATAGTTGTTTAAAACATAACACTAAACTATTATTCTAAAAACGAGTTTTTTTTAAATATTTCAGTTCAA
>JAQIBQ010000535.1 GCA_027859005.1 Prolixibacteraceae bacterium
AACTACTTTCACTGGAAAGCTATCTAAATTCTTGAAAGAGAAAAATGGCAAAAATCCATTATTGGTTGCAGGTGATGTATATCGTCCTGCTGCAATTGAGCAGTTAAAAGTTTTAGGCGAACAAAATGGTATAGCAGTTTATACCGAGGAGGGAAATAAAAACCCCGTTGCTATAGCAAAAGCAGCTGTTGCCAAAGCAAAAAAAGATGGGTACGATTTAGTAATTGTCGATACGGCTGGACGTTTAGCTGTTGATGAAGAGATGATGAACGAAATTTCGTCCATTAAAAAAGCAATTGATCCTCAGGAAATTTTGTTCGTAGTTGATTCAATGACTGGACAAGATGCCGTGAATACTGCCAAGGAATTTAACGACAGGCTAGATTTTGATGGTGTTGTTTTAACAAAACTCGATGGTGACACACGTGGTGGAGCTGCGCTTTCTATTCGATCTGTTGTAAATAAACCAATCAAATTTGTAGGTACTGGCGAGAAAATGGAAGCCTTAGATGTTTTCCATCCTGCTCGTATGGCTGATCGTATTTTGGGAATGGGTGATATTGTTTCCTTGGTTGAAAAAGCGCAAGAACAATTTGATTCTGAAGATGCAAAACGCCTTCAAAAGAAACTAGCCAAAGATCAGTTTAACTTCAACGATTTCTTAAAGCAAATTGGACAGGTTAAAAAAATGGGTAATCTTAAAGATTTGGCTGGAATGATTCCTGGAATGGGGAAAGCTCTTAAAGATGTTGACATTGAGGACGATGCATTCAAGCACATCGAAGCCATTATTGAATCGATGACCAATGAAGAACGTGAAAACCCTGCATTGTTAAATGGTTCAAGAAGAAAAAGAATTGCTTCCGGTTCTGGAACTTCGGTTCAGGAAGTGAATCGCTTATTGAAACAATTTACAGAAACTCGTAAAATGATGAAGATGGTTGCCAGTGGTAAGAAAATTGGTAATCCAGCTCGTGGAAGAAGATAATCAACATTAAACCAATAGATATGATTCTTATTGACGGTAAAAAAATATCAGCTGAAATTAAGTCCGAAATTGCTGAACAAGTAAAAGGAATAAAAGAACGTGGTGGTAAAACACCTCATTTATCGGCTGTTTTAGTTGGACACGATGGAGGTAGTGAAACTTACGTTGCCTTTAAAATTAAAGATTGTCAGGAAGTTGGTTTTAAATCAAGCTTACATCGATTCGAAGATGATGTAACAGAAGCTGAATTGCTGTCAAAAGTACATGAATTAAATTCCGATGATGATGTTGATGGTTTTCAACCAATAAACGTTGGTCGTATGGTTATTGGCTTACCATCATTTATTTCTGCAACTCCCGATGGAATTATAGAATTGCTTAATCGATATGGAATTGAAACTTCTGGGAAAAATTGTGTCGTTGTTGGACGTAGCAATATTGTTGGTCGTCCAATGAGTGTGCTAATGTCTCAAAAAGCAATGAATACAACAGTAACAGTAGCACATAGTAGAACTAAAAATTTAAAAGAAGTTTGTGCTTCTGCCGATATATTAATTGCAGCAATTGGTTCACCTGAATTTGTGAAAGCAGATATGGTGAAAGAAGGTGCAGTAGTTATTGACGTAGGAACCACAAGAGTTCCATCAAACGAAACAAAGAGTGGCTTCCGCTTAAAGGGAGATGTAAAATTCGATGAAGTAGCTGAAAAATGCTCTTATATAACACCTGTTCCTGGCGGTGTTGGTCCAATGACCCGAGTCTCGCTCTTGAAAAACACATTACTTGCAGCAACGAAACAAATATATTCGTAATTTAAAGGGGTTTTTAAACCCCTTTTTTTTTGTTTTATATTTTATACAATAGATCGTTAGATTTTGAGATTTGAGTAATGAGACGCAATGTAAGTCATTAGATATTCGCGAGTTGCATAAATAGTTGCTGCTTTTTTAATTGTCTTATTATCAGTACATTGTAAAAGCTTGCCGGACTATTGTTATACTGAATTGAAAAAAAATATTGAAATGAAAAAACTGATATTATTTTCAATATTGCTAATCTCCTCCGTTCTTATTCAATCTTGTTCAACGGTTCCAATTATTGGTCGTAAGCAAATTAATTTACTTCCAGAAAGTCAGATGATTTCTATGAGTTTAACGAATTATTAATCTTTCCTTGTTTCGGCTGTTGAAAAGTTTTTAAAGGAAAATGGACTTGAAGATCGTCTTTCAGCCTTTCGTTGGGAATTTAATTTGCTTGCCGACGATACTCCAAATGCATGGTGTATGGCTGGAGGTAAGGTGGTTTTCTATAGTGGAATTCTTCCAATTTGTGAAAACGAAGACGGTGTTGCAGTGGTTATGGAACATGAAATGCCCATGCAGTTGCTCGCCATGGAAACGATCGTATGAGTCAACAAATGGTAGCTTAATGCTTAGGAATGATCTTGGATGTGTCTATGAGTGAGCAACTTGAACAGACACGATCGATTTTTAATCTGGAATATGGACTTGGCACTCAAGTAGGAGTGATGCTAGTATTTTCAAGGCTACACGAATACGAAGCCGATAAACTTGGATTACTATTTTTAACCATGGCAGGTTCCAATCCTGAAGAGGCTGTTTCTTTTAGGGAAAGAATGTCGAAGTTAGGCGGAGCTTCAGTTTCCGAATTTTTGAGCACACATCCTATTAGTGGAAATAGGGTTGCCGAACTTTAAAAAGCTTTGCCTGAAATGAACAAATATAAGCCGTTATAAATTGCGATGTGTTTCAGAGCGTGTAGGGTACTACTTTTTTTAATATAAAATTTTCTATATTTGGAACAAACCTACACTAACTAAGATAATATGAGCTTTGAAAATCAAAATTTGAAAGAAAAAAGTGGTCATGAAGGAAGTAAATTTAGGGAAGAAGTATTTTCAAAAGCAGTAAGAGCTGGCAAACGAACTTATTTTTTTGATGTTAAAGCTACTCGAAAAGATGAGTATTATTTGACGATTACTGAAAGTAAGAAACGAATTGATCCCAAAGGTAATTCATACTATGAAAA
>JAQIBQ010000017.1 GCA_027859005.1 Prolixibacteraceae bacterium
CTCTAGAACTTTTAATTTTTCGACCAATGAATCGCGTTGATCAATTAAATCATCAAGGTTTTCAAATTTTTCTTCTTTTAGCAAATGCAAAGCGTAATTGAAAAATTCGTTTAATTCAACTCCAAATTTGTTGAAGCTATTAATTTGAACGTCATTAAATGCTTTGTGTTTGTTCTCATAATGAGTATATACTGGTGCAACAATATAGTTCAACGAATGAGCAAGTTCTCTTAAATAGTCGATAACCTGCACATAATAATGTCCTGTATCCACATCATCCTGCTGAAGCTTTTGAATGTTCTTATAGATGTTATCTTTTAGTTTTTTCGACTTTTCATTAAAAGCATCAACTTCTTTAACTGAATTTTTTAATTGCTGACGATCGTCGTTAAAAAATCCTTCGAAACACAAGAAATATGATTTTGACGTTACTAGTATTGCATTAACAGTATTCTTGTTACATTTTGCAAGTACCTTTGTGGTATTGATATTTTGTTCATTTACATCATCATCTTCCTCTTCAATTGCTTCTTCTTTTTTTCTGAAAGAAATTTGAGTGCGAATAATAACAAGTAAGGCAATAACCACTAAGGAGAATGTTGCTATATGTCCTCCCCACATCATAATTCTAGCTACAATAAACGAAACCGAAAATGCTATTATAGCGGTTAAGAACCAACCACCAATTACGGCAAATACACCTGATATGCGGTATACCGCTGATTCACGTCCCCAGGCACGGTCGGCCAATGAAGTACCCATTGCCACCATAAAAGTAACATAGGTTGTTGATAAAGGAAGTTTTAATGATGTACCAATTGAGATCAAAATACTTGCAACAATCAAGTTCGATGCAGCACGCAATTTATCAAAAGCAGCACGGTCTTCAATTGAAATCGAATCGTCTACTTCCTTTGGAATAAATTGCTTGTTTATTGAATTCGTAATTACTTTAGGAATATATTTATCGGCAAATTCACTCACGCTAACACTTGTTTTAACTACTAACCTTGAAATTGCTGAAGAGCCAAATCTTTCAGATCCTTCGTTTTGTCGAGATAAGTCAAGTGAAGTTTTCACAACGCTTTTGGCCTTACGTGAAGTAATCAGAGTGATTACCATAATAATACCTGCAATAAGTAGCATGTATGTAGGCGTTTTCATTTTACTGGTAAGTATTTCCATTGTAAAAGCATCGGGAGCTAATCCTGAAGCACTCCATATTTTGAACGATTGGAAAGCACCAATTGGGACACCAATAAAATTAACCAAATCGTTGCCAGCAAAAGCCATTGCTAAAGCAAAGGTTCCAACCAATACGATAACCTTTAAGATATCGATTTTAAAAATCAACCGTAACAATTGTAGTATAATTGACCAGGCAACAAAGCTGATTGCAAGTATTGCAACCATATTTTCTTTTAGCATTGCTTTGGCATCAGCAGACATGAAAGAAGCACCTTTGGCTCCTTTAATAATCATGAAATAAGTAATTGCGGCAATGGCTAGACCTCCATATATTGCTCCAAATAATTTAATTCTTTTGTTGTATCGGAATGAAAAAAGCAATCGGGTTATCCACTGAACAAAAGCACCTACCGAGAATGCGACGACGACCGATAGCAGTATGCCAGATATAATTAATAAGGCCTTGTCGGAATTTATATATGCACCCAATTCACTTGCAGTCTCTCCCAATTGATTTATTTTAACCAAGGCAACAGCAACAGCTGAACCTAATAATTCAAAAACAATTGAAACAGTTGTTGAGGTTGGCATTCCAAAGGTGTTAAACATATCGAGTAACACTACATCGGTAATCATTACAGCCAAGAAAATGACCATAATCTCAGAGAAGACAAACATCTCGGGATGAAAGATTCCTTTTCGAGCAACTTCCATCATACCACTTGAGAATGTTGAACCAACAACTACACCTATACTTGCAACAGCAAAAATTAACCATTTTGGAGCTGCTTTTGAACCAATCGCAGAGTTCAAAAAGTTAACGGCATCGTTGCTCACACCAACAATAAGATCGGAAATTGCCAAAGCAAATAATACGACTACCAGAATTAAATAAATATCACTCATTTTTATTCAATAACATTATTAATAATTATATATTTTCTTACAAATATTTTCGGCTGTAAAATACAAGCATTTGTTACGATGTATATTGCTACTTTTTTAAAAAAATGTTAACTAAAGGTAAAGTTTGAAGTTCAAGTTAAATCAATGATTATTCTGCAGTTTTTATAGCTACAATTATTTAGCACTAAGATATTTGTTATAGTTTTCGGAAAAAATCATGAAAAACGGAATTTATGAAAAGCTTGAGACCACAAATATTTGCTATTTGGTTAGCCCTGGCAGTATCGTCAGTAGTTTCGGTACTAATTTTTCTATTTAATCACTTTCTTATTGCCGAAACATGGCATCTTATTTTTCTTTTTTTTGTAATCTTTGTTGTTGTAACAATTATTGCCAGTTATTTCTTTAGGAATGTAATTGAAAACAGGCTAAAGCCAATTTTTAAAATAATTAGAGATGTTCCGGTTAAGGAGGTACAAAAAGCAAAAGAGTGGAACCGTCTAAATCCAATGAATTTCGATGTAAATACGGAGGTCACAAAATGGGCAACTCATAAACAAGATGAAATAAAACGATTAAAGGAACTTGAACGCTATAGAAAGGAATTTGTTGGAAACGTATCGCATGAATTGAAAACTCCAATTTTTAATATACAAGGTTATATATTAACCCTTGTTGATGGCGGAATTGACGACGCTCGAATTAATTTACTTTACCTTAAGCGCACCGTAAAAAGTATCGACAGAATGATTTCAATTGTTGAAGATCTAGAATCTATTAATAAATTAGAATCAGGCGAATTAAAACTTATTATGGAAAGTTTCAACTTGGTAAAATTGGTTGAAGATGTTTTTGAAATTGATCACATGATAGCCAAAGAACGTAAAATAAAACTTAAGTTCATCAATAAAAATGACAACCCGGTTATGGTGTATGCCGACAAAAAGCGAATAATGGAAGTAATGAGCAATTTGGTGGTAAATGGGATTAAGTATGGGAAAAAAAGTGGATCTGTTGTGGTGAGTTTTTACGATTTAAATGATCTGGTAATGATAGAAGTTAAAGACGATGGTATTGGTGTTGACAAAGATCAACTTCCTCGTATCTTTGAACGCTTCTACAGAGTTGATAAACACCGTTCGCGAGAACAAGGTGGAACTGGTTTAGGTTTAGCAATTGTTAAGCATATAATTGAAGCACATAAGCAAACAATTAATGTGAAAAGTCAGGTAGATTTTGGTACAACTTTTAATTTTACACTGCACAAAGCAAAAAATTAATACTTTTATCATTAAGTTTAATAATCTTTTAACTGTTGTTAAAAATTGAATATCTAAATTAATGGCCGTTATAAATCAATAATTATGAGTGAAGAAAAGAAAATACTTCTAGTAGATGATGAAATTGATATTCTTGAATTTATCAGTTATAATTTAGAAAAAGAAGGGTATAGAGTTTTCACCGCACAAAATGGGCGCGATGCGATTAAAGTTGCAGAAAAAAGATGTCCTGATCTTATCATTCTTGATGTTATGATGCCTGAAATGGACGGAATTGTTACTTGTGAAGAACTAAGAAAAATCCCAAAGTTGAAAAGTACTGTTATCGCTTTTTTAACAGCCCGTGGCGAAGATTATTCGCAAATAGCTGGTTTTGATGCTGGTGCCGACGATTACATTACTAAGCCTATACGGCCGAAGGTATTGGTTAGCAGGGTGAAAGCTTTGTTGAAACGTTCGGCTTTAGTAGAAGAAACAGTAGTTGTTACGAATGATAATTTGATTTCAATTGGTAATATTGTTATTGATAGAGAACGTTACTTAATTACTGTTGATACGAATGAAATGGTATTGCCACGTAAAGAATTTGAACTTCTCTCTCTTTTGGCCTCGAAACCCGGGAAAGTATTTACACGTGAAGAAATTTATTCATCGGTATGGGGAGAACAAGTTATTGTTGGCGATAGAACAATTGATGTTCATATCAGAAAATTGCGAGAAAAAATAGGTGAACTGCACATTAAAACCCTTAAAGGTATAGGGTATAAATTTGTTGAGTAATCTATTCTATTATAGAAAAGTGCGGGTAAAAGATTAGTTCTTTACCCGCATTTTTCATTTCTACTCCTTCGTTTCAATTATCTTATTAAATTTGTAAAAAACCATTAAGATGAAATCAAGAATACTTCTAACAGCGTTAATCATATTTGTTGTGTTTAGTTGTCGTCGAAAATCTTCCGATGATTATGAATATTATAAACCATACGATGCAAAAAGTTCTTCAATCGCAGATTCAATTGTAGCAGCCGATTCTCTTAAAATGGATGAAGTTGTTAAAGCAGAGCCAGAGTCTATTATAATAAAGGGTGTAGATATTACCGACAATTATTTTATTGTTGTAGCAAGTTATACCGTTGAAGATTTTGCAATCACCAAAATGGAAGAACTTCTTGAACAAGGCTACAAGCCTGCTATAATAATGACCGATAACGATGGTTGGTATAAATTGGCCGTTGAATCATATTCTACCTTAGATAATGCCAGAACCGCATTGCCGAATTGTGTTGGCAAAGGTGGAATATTTTCAGATGCTCGAATTGTATTTAAAAAAAATAGATAGTTAAATACATGCACAAAACACTTGTTGCAACTCCAGCATAGATTTGTGCAGGAGTATGTTTTTTCAAATATATTCTGGAAGATCCTACTAGACCAGTAATTAGTATTGCTGCAATAACGGGCCATTTTAGATCTAATCCATACCTGAATGTTAGGGCTAAAAGAGCCCCTAGCAGACTTCCAACACCAGCTCCATGTCCCGATATTTTCCATTTAGTTGTAATGGCAAACAAAACAATTAAAATAAGGCACGAACCTAACATAAAAAGGCTGAAAACTTTTGGAAGGGGTAGTTTTGCAATTAATTGTGCACCCATAAAAATGCTAAATGCACTAAATATATAGGGGAGAATACGGTCTTTGTGATGCATCATGTCTAAATTAACATTTGGCGACAAGGATATTATCAACATGAATAGTAGAGGTAATAAACAGGTTGAAGCAAACACAATAGCGAGTAAAATATTCTTTACTTTATTTGAATAAATTTCAGCTCCGGGTAAATGATATAGGATTATCAAAAAAGCTAATGTAGGAATTGTAAATGGGTTAAATATAGCAGAAATGATGTTCGCCAATGCTTTATATAATTTGTCAATCATAGGCGCTAAAGGTATAAAAAAGGCACTAGTATTAGCTGCAAGGCAAGTACTTATTATAATACGTTTTCGATCTTAAAAGTAGGCTATAATTTAACTTTCAAGCTGTCGGTTTTATTTAAACTGGGAATTTCTTCAATGTTTTCTGTCGAAATATTTTTCGTTTCAGTTTTTGAAACATCTGTTTTAGTATTGTTTGCGGCGAAGGTTGTAGCAATGGCTATTCCAATTGCGTAAATAAGTTTATTCATTTTTGGTTATTTAGTTTGTAAAGGCAATTTATGAATAGAAAACGAGGAATGAAAGATTCTATTGTTAAATGGGCAATAAAACTAATGAACTGCTACTTGTAGCGGATGAACAACTCAAAATCGTTGATGAAGCAAGGGGCTATAATACTTTTCTCAACCTAGCAACTTGAATATTTAGTTGTTCACGGTATTTTGCAACTGTACGGCGTGCAATTGGAAAGCCTTTTTCCTTCAGTAAAGCAGCCAATTTTTCATCAGTTATTGGTTTCTTTTTGTCTTCAGAATCAACTACGTCTTGTAATATATTTTTGATTTTCCGGGTTGAAACTTCTTCTCCCGATTCGTCTTGCATGCCTTCACTAAAAAAGTATTTTAGGGCATAAATTCCAAAATGAGTTTGAATATATTTGCTATTCGAAACACGTGATATGGTAGAGATGTCAAGTCCTGTTTTTTCTGCAATATCTTTCAGAATCATTGGTCGTAGCTTGCCTTCATCGCCTTCAATAAAATAGTCGTGTTGGTATTCTACAATTGCATTCATTGAAAGCAAAAGTGTTTGATGACGTTGTTTAATGGCATCTATAAACCACTTCGCAGTATCCAATTTTTGCTTTACAAAATACACTGCATCTTTTTGAGATTTCGATTGATTTTTTTTATTCTCGTTGTAGGACTTAAGCATGTTGGCATAATGCGAACTAACTCGTAAATCAGGTATGTTTCCTCTGGTTAAAAATACCTGAATTTCGCCATCAACTATATCCATTGTGAAATCAGGAACTATAGCTTGATTGGCTTTATTTAAAGGATTACTATACGAGCCTCCTGGTTTTGGATTTAGATGAATAATCTCTTCAATCACATCGCGCAGTTCTTCCTCGTCAATGTCGAGGCGCTGCATTATTTTGTCGTAATGTTTTTTTGAAAACTCTTCAAAGTAATTCTCAACAACATTAATTGTATTCTCAACAACTTCGGTTAAATATTTTTTTCGCTTTAACTGAAGCAAAAGACATTCGCGTAAATTACGTGCACCAATACCCGGAGGATCAAATTCCTGAACAACTTTAAGCAAATTCATCATTTCTTCGTCAGATACTTCAATGTTTTGCGAAAAAGCTAAATCGTCGACCATTGCTTCTATTTCTCGACGTAAGTAACCATCTTCATCAATATTGCCAATAATATATTCAGCAAGCATTTTTTTCTTTTCATCCAACTTAACTAATCCCAATTGCTCTGAAAGGGATTCGTGAAAGGTAGCTCCAATGCTAAAAGGGATGTCTTCTCTTTTATCGTCTTTTGAATAATTATTTGCTTTGTATTTGTACGAAGGCTCATCGTTAATGTATTCATCCAATGAGATATCTTTTTCCGATTCGTCCTTCGGTTCAGGAGCATTGTCTTCATTTTGCTCTCCTTCGCGATGGTTGTCGTCAACCTCTAATACTGGGTTTTCTTCCATTTCATTTTTAATACGCTGCTCCAATTGGATGGTAGGCAGCTCCAGCAACTTGATCATTTGGATCTGTTGTGGAGAAAGCTTTTGAAGCAATCGTTGTTGTATCGAAAGTTTTTGCCCTGGCATTTGTTATTCAGTTTTTGAAAAGATAAAAATAGGAAAATGCTAGCGAATTAGATGAATATGATGTCTTTTTATATCAATTTTAATTTGAAGGTAGAAGTATTAAATGGTATTTAGATTTAAATATAAAAAAGAGGCTGTTCAAATTAATTATTGAACAGCCTCTTTTTTTTTATGTCTTTAAATTCAATCGAATTAAAATTCACAATTTTTTGGAGAACGAGGGAAAGGAATAACGTCTTTAATATTACTCATTCCGGTAACGAAGGTTATTAATCTTTCAAATCCAAGTCCAAATCCACTATGAGGAACTGTACCATATCTACGAGTGTCTAAATACCAGCTCATTTCGTCCAATGGAATATCCATGGCTTTCATTTTTTCAGTTAAAACATCGAGTCTTTCTTCACGCTGTGATCCTCCAATTATCTCACCAATCTGAGGGAACAATACGTCCATTGCTGCTACGGTTTTGCCATCTTCGTTTACCTTCATATAAAAGGCTTTAATGTTGGCTGGGTAGTCGATAAGAATTACAGGTTTTTTGAAATGCTTTTCAACCAAATAGCGTTCGTGTTCACTTTGTAAGTCGGTTCCAAAACCTTCAACTTTGTACTGGAATTTTCCTTTTTTAGCTGGTTTTGAATTTTGAAGAATTTGAATGGCTTCGGTATAGGTTAAACGAACAAATTCATTATCTGAAACCATTTTTAGCTTCTCAATCAATTCCATTGAGCGCTGATCTTGTGGCTTATTTTTTTCCTCTTGTTGTGCACGTTGACTTAAGAAGGTAAGGTCTTCAATACAATTGTCTAATGCATATTTTATGAGGTATTGCAAGAATTCTTCAGCCAAGTCCATGTTATCGTTCAAGTCGAAAAATGCCATTTCGGGTTCTATCATCCAGAACTCTGCTAAATGGCGAGTTGTGTTTGAGTTCTCGGCACGGAAAGTTGGTCCGAAAGTATAAATTTTTGATAAAGCCAATGCTGCCAATTCACCTTCTAACTGACCCGATACGGTAAGGTTTGTTTGTTTCCCAAAGAAATCTTGACTGTAATCAATTTCTCCATTTTCTTTACGAGGAGGATTTGACATGTCGAGCGTTGAAACTTGAAACATTTCACCAGCTCCTTCGGCATCACTTGCAGTAATAATAGGCGTATGGATGTTGAAAAATCCTTTGTCGGTAAAGAATTTATGTACTGCAAAAATCATTGAATGGCGCACACGTGCTATTGCGCTAAAGGTATTTGTACGGTATCTTAAATGAGCAATTTCTCTCAAAAACTCTAAACTGTGACGCTTTGGTTGTAGGGGGTATTTGTCGGGATCGGCTTCGCCAATCACTTCAATCTCTTTTGCAACTAGTTCAACACGTTGTTGGCCTCCCGATTCTACTAATTCACCAATTACAGTTAGTGCTGCACCTGTATTTATTTTTTTCAGGAGTTCTTCTTTAAAAACAGTTACATCGGCAACCACTTGTAAATTGCTCAATACTGTGCCATCGTTCAAATTAATGAAGTTCACATTTTTGCTTTCGCGTTTTGTACGAACCCAACCACTAACTTTGATGGTGCTTCCAATAGCATCCGATTGTAAAATTCCTTTGATTTCCTGACGTTTCATTTCCTATAGATTATAAGATGTTAGATAAGAGATATTAGACCTGTTTTAATAATAATGGATGCTAAAATCATCATCTAATCATCGATTTACATTCATTGTAAATTTTATGATTGGCAAAGGTAAAATATTTTGGAATATTGAAACGATATTCGTTTGCATACATTGAAATATTTAAGATTTTGAAAATGCATTCTTTTTTGTAGTAAATTTACTACAAACTAAAACCAAACTATTCCCATGAGAAATGCGTATGTATTTTTATTCCTTTTCATTGTTTTTTATTCATGTAACAAAGATGCCGTAAAAAATTTCGGTCCTTTTGATCCAGTCGATGATATTGAAAATGTTATTATTTTGGGTAACAATGGCCAATTTGAAGCATTCAATGTTAGAACACTTGAGGCGATTCAAACCTATGATATCCCTACTTCGTATGCCGATTGCTACACCTATCTGAATGGTCATTTAATATTAATGGTAATGGGTGGTGGGCGCTTTAATATAAACATAGAAACAGGCGAAGTTGAAAAACACAAACTACCCACCAATGTGCAATGGTTAGAAACGTTTGAAAACGATAGTCTAATTGAGGCTTTCATGCACGGTGGATACACAACCATGCACTACAATGTGTTTACAAACGAAGTTGTTGATACTTTTTTGCATACCATGCAATGTGGCCCAACAAGTTCTGCTGTATTGGATAATGGGATCTATTATTGGTTTTTAGATAGTTTTGAGCACAACGAGAATTATGAATTCATGACCAATTCAAAAGGTGATTCATTAAAATATGGAAACGATAATGAATTGGTGAAACATAGGTATGTTGAAAATGGTTATGTAGTTAGACAAGAATTATTTGAACGATATGGTTATGACGATGCTGTAAGTACACTTGAAAAAATTATTAACATTTACCCCTTGGAAACGGAGTTAGTTTGGACCTATCCTGAAAATGCGGAAAGTGGTATTTCATCGGTACTACCTTACAACAATAAGTTATTAGCTTTTACACCAAGCAAGCAGTATTTGTTAGATTCAAAAGGTGAAATAGTATACACTTGGGCCGAAAACGAAAGTGAAAAATTTGATGGTACCGATCATTATGCAATTCGTAGCAAAATGGCAAAATTAATAAAGTATGATAAGCTTTACACCTATGGTAAAATCTATAAAGACTCGATCAAAACTCACGTTAATTGTTGTGTGCAAATAAATCTTGAAACTGGAGAAGAGGAGTGGTTTGAAGTTTGGAGAGGTTGGTAAGAATTGAGTTAAAAAAGGTATTTCTTCAGTTTCGAGGCACAAAAACCAAGATTCAAGAGGCAAGATGTTAACGGTATTTAGAGATTGACATCCTGATATCAGATACTGAGTCACAAAAAAATGGGGCAGCTATACTGAATAGTTGCCCCGTATATATTTAATCCGATGTTTCTATTTTAAAACACTTTCAGCTTTTATTCTAAAGCCTTCAACTAATTCAGCAAATACTTCTTTTACTGTATTAATTTTTGTTGCTCTGAAAGCGTTGCTTCCAGCAAATGCATATCCATTTTTCATATTACCTTTGGCTGCATTAAAAAGTGCAGTTACAATACAGTACGGACTTTTACTTATATCACATGTTTTAATACATTGGAAAGGACAAGTTTTAGGAACTTTCAATCCTTGTTTTACTTTATCTAAAAAAGCGTTACTAAAAGCTCGTCCGGGCATACCTACCGGGCTTTGAATGATTTCCAATTCACTCTCAGAAGAGTCGATGTATTTTTGTTTAAATATATCTGATGCATCACATTCTTCGGTTGTTACAAACAAACTACCCAACTGTACGCCCTTGGCACCTTTTTTCATGATTTCGTATATGTCGGAACCATTGTACAGACCGCCTGCGGCAATTACTGGAATTTCTTGATTGTATTGGTCTTCAAAAACTTTAACCGCATCTACTACATCGGGAACAATTTGTTCAAGAGAGTAGTTAACATCTTCAATTTGTTCTCTTTTGAAGCCTAAATGGCCACCTGCTTTTGGTCCTTCAACAACGAATGCATCGGGTAAATAATCGAAATTATTTTTCCACTTGGCACAAAGAATTTTTGCGGCCTTGCCCGATGAAACAATAGGTACCAATTTTGTAATACTATCTGGTTTAAGAAAACTTGGCAAGTTTAGAGGTAGTCCTGCTCCTGCAAATATGATGTCTGCTTTTTCTGCAATCGTTGTTCTTACCATGTCTTCGAAATTGGTAAGTGCAGCCATAATATTTACGCCAATAATTCCTTTGCTTGCTTCGCGTGCTTTTTTTATTTCGTTCTTAAGTCCGTCTACATTTGCTTGTAGGTAATTTTGTGCCGAATTTTTATAAACTAAACCAAGTCCTGCACATGAAATTACTCCAACACCACCTTCGTTGGCAACTGCAGCTGCAAGATTCGACAATGATATTCCTACACCCATTCCACCTTGAATAATTGGAACGGGTATGTTTAATCCTCCAATTTTAAAACCCTTCATATTTTTTATTTAAAAACTTTAGATAGCAAAATTACCCTTAAATAGCTTTAAATAACTATTTTAATGGAATTCATTATGCCGTTTTATCACTGATGAGAACTATTTATAATGAATAAACGAAAGAATATACAGTAAATGGGAAATTACCAAATAATAGTGTCGAATGTTCGAAAAATAAGAAAGGTCAGTATATTGATTTTAGGAATTCATTATAGCTTTTGAAGCAGTAAAATTGCATTGTCTAAATTATTCCCGAATGCTATAATGCCATCTGAATGACCACCCATAATTAGTACTCCCGAATTTGTCTTAAGTTGTTTGATTTTTTCAGCAATTGAGAGTGCCATTTGGGGTGTTCCGTAAGCTGCATTTATACTTGAGCTTGGAAGTTTGTTAAGGTATTTTTTCCACAAATTGTTATCGTGAATATGAATTATTGCTTTTATTTTTTTATTGTGTATATAAACAGCAGCATGCGACATCGATTCTGACGAAGCCATAATTTGACCAGTACATTCTAACTTGTTTTCTTCAATAGTTACATGATTGACCAATGAAAAGTGTTCCTCTTTTAATTGCGAATATTTTCCAGTTGCTGAACCTGTTATTATAAATTGATTTGATTCTTTTTCCCGAATTGAAATGTTTCCAAAACCAATACCATTGGGCAAAACACCTAGCCAATTCTTCGCTTGTAATTGGGCTCTAATTTCATTTAATTGTATCAATAGAGAAGCATCAATTGAAATAGGCGACTTGTTCCAGCTAGGATTAAATTTTATATAACCTTCGTCTTGTATCATTTTACTTTTTGAACAGAGTTGAAATGCCTTCTTCATTGGCATTGCATATTCCTTTTTCGGTTATAATACCGGTAACAAGTCGGGCAGGAGTAACGTCAAAACCATAGTTGGCAATCTTGCTTCCATCGGGTACAACTTGAGCTTTACCGCCTTTACCTTCCATGAATTTTACTTCGTTTGCTTCGCGCTTCTCAATTGGGATTTCTTTAATTCCATCAGTAATTGAGAAGTCGAACGAGGATGAGGGTAAGGCAACATAAAAAGGAACGTTGTTGTCAAATGCAGCGAGTGCTTTCAGGTAAGTTCCAATTTTATTACAAACATCTCCTGTACGAGTTGTTCTGTCGCTTCCCACTACTACCAAATCAACCATACCGTGTTGCATTAAATGCCCGCCAGTATTGTCTGTAATAACGGTATGATCAACTCCCATTTGGCTTAGCTCAAAAGCGGTGAGTTTACTACCTTGGTTTCGTGGTCGGGTTTCATCAACCCAAACATGAATGTTAATTCCTTTTTCATGAGCTTTGTAAATTGGAGCTGTTGCAGTTCCCCAGTCAATACAAGCTAACCAGCCAGCATTACAATGGGTTAGTATGTTTACAGTTTCGCCTTTTTTCTTTTTTGATAATTCTTCAATTAATTGAACACCAAAATTGCCAATTGAATTGCAATAGTCAATTTCTAACTGTTTTAGCTCTTCAGCTTTTTTAAAGGCTAGCTGCTTAGCCAAATCCCATTCCTCAATATTTTTGAGTGTATTTTTCATTTCATCAACCGCAAAAGCAAGATTAACTGCTGTTGGTCGAGCAGTTTTCATTTCATCGCATTTCAAATGAATGAATTTTTGGAGTGGAATTTCTGAATTGTAATTGCACAGAGCGAGGTAGATTCCATAGGCGGCTGTTACACCTATCAAAGGTGCTCCTCTTACTGTCATGTCCTTAATTGCAGTGTACGAGTCAGAGAATGTTTTAAGCGTTTTGATGCTAAATTCAAAGGGTAACTTTTGTTGGTCGATAATTTTGACAGTTTCTTGATTGTTACCATCTGACCAAATTGTATGAAATTTTTGACCGTTTATTATCATGAAATTTTTGGATTATTAACTTTGCAGCAATTTATAATTTTCGGCAATGAAACAAGCCATCAAATCTTCTTTTCTTAGATAAGTGAATTGGAATGGTGGGTTAAATGAGTTACAAATTAAATAAGATATTATAACGAATGAAAGATCAGAAGAATATCAAAAATGTAATTTTAGATTTAGGTGGAGTGCTTGTTGATATTGATCCCGAAAATACCTATTCGGAATTCAAAAGAATTTTAAAACCAGATGTTAATATAAGTCTCAATTGGGACGAATTACCTGAAATTGTGGTTGCAATGGAAACAGGTAAATGGACAAAAGAAGATTTCAAAACCACATTGCAAAAATCTTGTAAAGATGGTGTTAGCGATTCTCAAATTGTTGATGCTTGGTGTGCTATGTTACACGAATTTAGAGCCATTCGCGTTAAATTACTTCAAGATTTGGCTGAACGATACAACTTGTATTTACTAAGTAATACGAATGTTTATCATGTACATTACTTTGAAAAAGAATTTAAGAACAGGTACCACTTTCCACTCAAAAAATTATTCAAAAAAATATACTATTCACACGAAATTGGATTCAGAAAACCCGATGCAAAAGCATTTGAGTTTGTACTCGAAAATTCAAAATTGAATGCTTCAGAAACGGTAATGGTTGATGATCGTCAGGATAATTGCGATGCTGCAATTGCTGCAGGATTATCTGCAATTAAAGTTCCGGAGAATACAGGTCTAGAGGCAATTATAAAAGAACTGCTTTAATTAATTAAAGATTTTTTTGGGTTTTATTCTTCTCCACTTTGGCGATATATATATTGATACACTGTTAGCTTACGGCGTGATAGTTTATTTGAAAATGTACTTTTAGTTTAGTATGTTATCTGAGATCATTAATAAAATCAGCATCAACATAATAAATGTTGCCTTGCCCGTTCTCTATAGACGAAAAACTACTCATCATTTCGAAATAATTCCATTTGTAGTTTTCGGGTGTTGGAATATTCTTCCTGGTAAAGAAGAATGTTTTTCCATCGGGCGAAAGCGCAGGACAAAATTCAAAGCCAGGTGTATTTATTTTTTCACCTAAGTTTTTGGGTGAATGCCATGCACCATTCTCATCTTTAAAACTCACATAAATATCGCCACTTCCATAGCCTTCGCCCCAACCGTGTGTGGTAAATAGTATAAAACTTTCATCGGGGCTTATAAAGCTGTTGTATTCAAATTGAGCTGTGTTTATTGAATCGCCTAAATTTTCAGGCGATAAAAAAACACCATTTGAATTTTTGGAAAGCCAAAGATCTTCACTTCCAATTCCATTAGGAAGGGTGGCAGTAAAGTATAGGTTTCCATTGGCGGCAAAAGATGGATAAAACTCATTACCATCGGAATTTACAACCGTATCTAAAGCGATTGGTTTGCTCCAGGCATCGGCTTCGGGCTTTACATACCAAATGTTGTAATCTCCTGTTTCTGTTTCTCCGTCTAAAGGTCGGTTTGATGAAAAATATAGATTGCCATTGGGGTGAAAAACCGGTTCAATGTCCATGTATTCTCCTGAGAATTCTGCAATTCGTGGACGAATCCATTTCCCTGTCAATTTTGTGGCATAGCAAATAGCAGAATGCTGACGCGTTAATTGAACCGTGAAGAAGAATCTCTCTTCATTGGGCGATAATGCAGCATCGCGTTCGCTCATGTGGGTATTAATGGTACCAGGAGCCCAAAGGTTAACTTGGCTTGTGTCTGCATTCTTTCTGGAACAGCTTATGATTGTGAGAGCAAGCAAAACAGACAGTGCGGCGTAGTTTTTCATGGTGTATTTCATTTCTTATAATTAATTCTAATGAATATGGATTAGAGTATAGGGATATGAGTAATTAATACTCTGTGAATATCTTTCAAATTTTGGTACTCACATCTTAATTCTTCTTTTGAATTTCATTCAATATTAAAAAAAATGATTTACTTAAAGCGCAGAGTGGTATTTTATGTAAAACCTTCTTAATGGGTTTTTGTTTGTACTGTGGGTCTAGATTATTGTTTGTTACAATTGTTTTTCTTTTTTATGCAATTTGCAAGTAAGTGAAACAGCACAATGTACTCAGAAATCAATAACTAGTAAGTTCAGCTGAAAAGTTTTATTTCTCCAACGCAGGAAATTATGGCAGATTCACCAAATTTTAGCAAAAGAGAACCTGTGATTTTAATAGGTGAGGTAATGGATTAGATACTTTGTATACTTGCAATAAATAGAAGTGGTGTTTTAAGTCCTTATTTTGGTTTTAGAAATTAGAAAATTAGTTACTATGAAAAAAGGTTGCCTTCTTGTTATTTTATTCGTCAGCTTTATGTTTGTGTCGCAGGCACAAAATACCACTAAAACAACAGCCCTACCTTTTGAGACGCCTACCAAGAATATTGTATATGGAAATGTTGAATATTATTTATTGGGTGGTGCAGTAAACATTAGTTATGAGCGTTATTTATTATCGGCTAAAAAGTTTGATTTCTCTGTTCGCGGAACTTATGGACGGTGGGCTGTAGGTTTGTTTGGAATGGAATATGGCGATTTATTTAAAATGACTGGGAACATGCTTTTCTTTGAAGGCAATAATCATCTTGAACTAGATCTAGGTGCAGTTGTTCTATTAAATGATAACAATGGTGGTGTTGAGAGTGTTCTTCCAGATATTTTTTGTGGGTACACGTTTAAAAAACCCGACGGTCATTTCGTTTTTAAAGCCGGTATTGGTTTTGTCGGTTTTGTTTCTATTGGTATGGGATATGCTTTTTAAGAAACCCATACTATTTTTTCTTCCAATGCAATAAAAAGCCGTTAAATTAGTCGGCTAAATAAAGTTCGATTATTTTTAAGAAAAACGTAAGATGTCAGAAACATACAAACCAACTCTTGAGGCAATAAATCGCGCAAAACTTACTATCAGTGAAGTGGTTAGTGCTACTCCATTACAGGTGAACCATAATTTGTCAGAAAAATTTGGTGCAAAAGTATTTTTGAAGCGTGAAGACCTACAAGTGGTTCGATCGTATAAAATAAGAGGTGCATTCAATAAAATAAAAAGCTTAAGCAAAGAGGAATTGGATAAGGGAATTGTATGTGCCAGTGCAGGAAATCATGCTCAAGGAGTTGCGTTTTCTAGCTGGAAATTAGGGGTGCATTCCAAAATTTACATGCCATCAACAACACCTAAGCAAAAGATCAAACAAGTAAAAATGTTTGGGAAGGAATTTGTGAAAATTGTGTTATGGGGAGATACTTATGATCAGGCAAGCACTGAAGCATGGAAAGATTGTAAGCAAAATGGAAAAACTTTTATTCATCCATTCGATGATCCTTTGATTATTGAAGGACAGGCAACTGTTGGTCTTGAAATTTTGCAAGAGTCTTCGTTGAAAATTGATTACTTGTTTGTGCCAATTGGTGGTGGAGGTTTGGCGGCCGGTGTGGGCAGTTATTTTAAACAAGTAAGTCCGTATACCAAAATCATAGGTGTTGAACCTGCGGGGGCTCCTTCAATGTCTGAATCAATAAAGAAAGACGAGGTGATAAAGCTCGAAAACATCGACAAATTTGTAGATGGAGCAGCAGTTCAGCGAGTAGGTGATTTAACATTTGATATTTGTAAGCGAGTTGTTGACGATATTATATTGGTACCAGAAGGTCGTATTTGTACTCGAATTTTGGAGCTGTATAACCAGGAAGCCATTGTAGTAGAACCAGCAGGTGCTTTATCGATAGCAGCCTTGGATTATTATGCCGATAAAATTAAAGGGAAGAATGTGGTTTGTATTGTTTCAGGAAGCAACAACGACATAACCCGTACCGAAGAAATTAAGGAACGTTCCCTGTTATTTGAAGGATTAAAACATTATTTCATTATTCGCTTTCCCCAACGTGCAGGAGCTCTACAAGATTTTCTGGGTAAAGTGCTAGGACCTAAAGATGACATTACCGATTTCAACTATACGAAAAAGAACAGTCGTGAAAAAGG
>JAQIBQ010000043.1 GCA_027859005.1 Prolixibacteraceae bacterium
AATGTACAGTGCAGAATTGAAAACATCATAAAAAATTGAGTCATCAACGGAATACCTTGCTGTTGATGAAGAATGCTCTTTATCGTCGTATTCTAAGCAAGTCAATGCCCCAACTACTATTGCAGAAGCAGGGTAACTGTTGTTGATAAAATCTCGCGACAACTTAATAGGGATGCTATTAGAAGTATGATTCAACCATACGTTATGAAAGGCTGTTTCAGGTGCAATAAAAAAATCAACGTCGTAACTGCCCAACGAATCAAAAGCATCCAATATTCGGTCGTATTGCTCTTCAAACTTCATCCCCGAAAACTTTTCTTCATAAGGATCAATATTTGGCTGGGCTATAACCACATTAACCACATCTCCTTCCTCGGCGTATAAACGATATCGAGTTGCAGAAGCAACAATAGGAAGTATAACTACAAATAACAATCGAATCCAAGCAGCATAATTAAAATTTTTTCTTTTGTATTGATGTTTTTTAACGATATTCCATACAAGAAGGTTTACTGCCAATACCCATAACGAACCGCCAAAAACGCCCGTTAGCTCATACCATTGGATAAGTTTAATACTGTTTGCAAACCCATTCCCCAACGTTAACCAAGGCCATGATAAATCCCAATGATAATGCAAATACTCAAAAGTTATCCAAGCAAGAATAAGCATAAAGTTTGCTAATTTGTCACCTCTGGACCTCCGAATTTCATGTACAAGCAGCCAAACGAGAGACATCAAAAATGAATTCGTTATCAATATGAATAATGCACCCGAAGGTGTAACAATCCATATCCACCACGCAGCCAACATATTCCAAGTTAAAAAACTAAGGAATGCATAATACCAAAAAATTATGGAAACATAATTCGATTTGTTCTGGGTGAAATAATTATCCAACCAAAGAAGGGGAACAAAAGCAATCAATAGAATTAATCCTCCCAAAGCAGACCATGCCAGGGCTAAAAGTATACCTGAAATGATAGATGCAAGGAAAAATTTAACTTTCATTACCCAACTCTTTTATTTTTGGATAAATCAAGAATTGTTTTTTTCTTCTGTTCGAAATAAAACTCAAGCTGACCAAGCATCAGAGCAGCCCAACCAACTTGATTAATGACTACTGATTGTTTATCGGCATTTAGAATTTCAACTGGAGCTTCAAGAAAAGTATGTGTATGCCCGCCTAAAATCACATCGGTAAAATGAGTACTTTTTGCTAATGTTAGGTCACTCGTTTTTGGAGTATCGTATTTATAACCTAAGTGAGATAGACAAATGATCATATCACACTGTTGGTTGTTTCGTAAGTATTCCTCTTGCTCTAAAGCTATATCAATAGGGTTATGGTATTCAGTTGCTCCGCTAAGTGTTTTACCAACTAAACCCTGTAACTCAATTCCAATAGCATAAAAACCAATGCGGATACCTTTTTTCTCAATTATAAGATTTTTTTGAGTTACACCATCCATAACGGTTTTTGAAAAATCGTAATTTGAACTTAGTACTGGGAAGCTTGCAAAACCTAAAGCTTTCTTTAAAGCTTCTAACCCACTGTCAAACTCATGATTTCCAATTGTAACTGCATCGTACCCCATTTCAGACATGAGTTTAATAGCAACTTCGCCTTTAAAAAAATTATAGTAGGGAGTACCTTGAAAATAATCTCCACAATCGAGCAAAAGAAGCTCTGGATCTATTTTCCTCAATTGTTTTACATAAGCCGAAATACGGTTCATTCCTCCTCTTCCTGCAAATTTTGCGTCATTTTCAGAAAAAGGTTCAAAATGGCAATGCATGTCGTTGGTATGAAGGATTGTTAGTTTTTCAAAACCATTAAATGCCTTTGACGGAAAAGCATATAACCCAGCACTTGTAACAGCTGCAACTTTTAAGAAAGATCTTCTATTCAACATGATAAATCCTTCCATCGGTTGATGCCTGTAATATTTCACCTTTGGCATTCTTCATTTTCAAATATGATATGATAACATCTCGCATAAGTTCTCCAGTGTCAATGCGTTTTTCAGCCCAAGTTAGCACCTTCATTCCATCACCTCCATTTACTATATAATCGCTTGAAACCAACCAGTAGTTTTTATTTACATCAACCCTAAGGCCATGTATCTTAATGTCCTCCGCTCTATTTTGCGTAATCCCAAAAGAAATTCCTGCAACCCCTTCGCCACCTCGTGTAGCAATATAATTTGCTAAATCAATTACCTGTTCACCCGACAAAAGAACCAGTACAATTTCATTTTCGAAAGGCATAATTTCATAAGCATTTTGTATTTTAATTTCCCCTTTAGGTAAAGAGCTTCTAATTCCTCCATGATTGAATAATGCAATATCAGGAATAACATCTAATTTATTACTAATGCAATAATCTTTTGCAAATTCAAGAATCATATCACTTAAAAAATTACTCAATGGACTTTCTGGCCGATAACTCAACATTGATTCACTAGTTGTAGCTATTACTTCTGACATTTTTGATTCTACCAGATCACGATAGGGTTCTAAAATCGCCATAAATTCATCATCAGAAATAGAATCAGAAATTACACTTATTGAATGGTTTTTATAATCGTAACTTGTTGTTTCCGTTAAACTACTGCAGGAAATAAAAAATAATACTAAAAAACCCGCTATTAACAATTTCTTGTTCATTACTTGGTATCTGTTTGTCCTAATTATAAATTGATTTTTCCTTAATTTGTTTTAATTTAAATGAAACGAATAAAGTTAAAACTGTTCATTTAAAATTATATAGTTTTATCTTTTTCAAAATTAGTATTGAATCTCAAACCAAAACAATGAATGTAAAATTAAGAGTTTTAAAATTTATGTTGTCAAACTCTTCCATAAATATTTCATCATTAAAAAATATTCCCAAAATTTTATTGACTCTTTGCCTTATATCCTTTTTTAGTTTTGACTCCTTTTCTCAGAACTACAAGGAAATAACAGCAAAGAGAGGTGATGGTATATATAGCATCTTTAGAACAAATGAAATTCCTTATTCTAAGATCAATGAATTTAAAGAATTAAATAAATCCAATTTAGGAAAGAACGATGAATTACTTATT
>JAQIBQ010000075.1 GCA_027859005.1 Prolixibacteraceae bacterium
TAATTAATTAATCAACAATTTTTGACAATTATAAAGAAACATTTTTTGATACAATAAGTATTGATCATTTTAGTTATATTTGTTGCAAAACGTTGTAATATTATTGGAAAATGAGACGATTATCATTTTTATTTATACTTATAGTAATGGGCTTAGTAAGTTGTAACGATACTAAGCAAGCTGCTGGACCTTCTCGTTCAGCGAACTCATCAAGAACTATTGGCTGGAATGCAAGCGATATGGAAGTTTTTGGATTTACCGATCCTGAATTCATCGAACAGCAAACTGGGCCTGGTTTAACATTTGTGCAAGGGGGTACGTTTATAATGGGACGTATCGATGAAGATGTAATGGGAGATTGGGATAATCAGCCACGAAGAGTTACAGTTGCTTCGTTTTATATGGACGAAACAGAGGTTACTAATTACGCCTACCGTACCTATTTGGCTTGGTTAAGTAGCCGTTACCCAGGAACCAATAAATCACAAAATGCCACCCCCGATACTTTGGTGTGGAGAAGTGAACTGGCTTATAATGAACCTTACGTAAATAATTATTTACGTCACCCTTCATACAGTAGTTATCCCGTTGTAGGTGTAAGTTGGGTTCAGGCAAATGAATATTGTAAATGGAGAACCGATAGAGTCAATGAATATTTGCTAATTCAAAATGGCTATTTGTCACTTGATTCAGCGCAACAAAATAGTAATGTATTTACTACCGAAGGTTATTTGTCAGGTTATTATCAAGGAATTCCTGGAGATAATGATGGTGAAATTAGGTGGGAAAATGGATTGTTATTACCAAATTATCGTTTACCAACCGAAGCCGAGTGGGAATATGCTGCATTAGGTTTGATTGGAGAAGCTGATGGTGAATTATTAACAGAGCGTAGAATGTATCCATGGTCTGGAAAGTATATACGCGAAGAGGATAAAGCCATAAAAGGTAAAATGAAAGCAAACTATACTCGTGGTCGTGGTGACTTGATGGGTATGGCAGGAGCCTTAAATGATGCTGCAGATATTACAGCTGATGTTTTCTCATACGATGCAAACGATTATGGTATATATTGTATGGCAGGAAATGTGAACGAATGGGTTGCCGATGTTTATCGTGCGCTTTCGCCCGTTGATGTTGAAGAATTTCAGCCATACCGTGGTAATGTAATTACTGAATATGTAAGAGATGCACAAGGCGGTATTATTTTCGATGAATATGGTCAGCCAACTAAAGATACAATTGCTGATTACCGTAATTACCGTGATGGTGATTATAAATCGAACTTGATTGCGGGAAGAGCTTGGGCAGATAATAAGCCTGATGATGCTTCGCAAAGTACCAATTCAACTGGATTTATGTATTTGCAAGATGAAGATACTGGTGTTATTAATTCAATGATTACCGATAAAGTAAGAGTATACAAAGGCGGATCGTGGAAAGATAGAGCTTATTGGTTAAATCCAGGTTCTCGTCGTTACCTTGATGAATTAGAGGCAGCTTCTGATTTGGGATTCCGTTGTGCTATGACTCGTTTAGGACCTCCAACAACAACTACTACTCGTTAAAATGATTAAAAAATTAGATAAATAATATAATCCCACTGGTTTCAGTGGGATTTTTTTATTTGTATTTTTACCACTATGATTACAATTGAGGAACTTTATAAACTCTTTAAAAAGCACCAAATAGTTTTTACAGATAGCCGCCAATCTGAAAATGGTGGGTTGTTTTTTGCTTTAAAAGGAGAAAACTTTGATGGGAATAAATTTGCTTTAAAAGCAATTGCAGATGGAGCTGATTATGCCGTTGTAGACCAAAAAGAATTAAAATCGGAAACAAATTGTATTCTTGTAGATGATGTGCTTCAAACCTTACAGAAGCTTGCTAATTATCACCGAAACCAATTTGATCATCCAATATTAGCTATTACTGGTACCAATGGTAAAACAACTACAAAGGAGTTGCTAGCAAGCGTGTTGTCTCAAAAATATAATGTGCTTGCGACAAAGGGAAATTTTAATAATCACATTGGAGTACCTTTAACGCTTTTGTCAATTAAAGACGAACATGATTTTGCACTAATTGAAATGGGTGCCAATCATCCTGGAGAAATTGAGTTTCTATGTAAAATTGCTGAACCCGATTATGGATTAATTACAAATGTAGGGAAAGCTCACCTCGAAGGCTTCGGATCTTTTGAAGGAGTTAAGAAAACAAAAGGGGAGATGTATAAATTCATTGCTCAACATGGTTTAGGTGTTTTTATAAATACAGATAATGCGCATTTATTGAGTATGATTAATCCGAAAATGGTTCAATATACTTATGCTTCAGAAGACCAAAAAGCCGAACTTAAAGGAGAACCTGATCGAAACGATGTTTTTGTAGTTGCGAAAGTATTGTTTGCAAAAGGATGGTTGTATTTGAAGTCGAATCTTACAGGTTCCTATAATTTTGAAAACATACTTGCTGCTGCTCGAATTGGCGTTTTCTTTGGAATTGATCCCTTGTTAATTCAAAAGGGTATCGAAAAATATGTCCCAGCAAATAATCGTTCGCAATTGGTTACAAAAGGTTCTACAGCTGTTTTGGTCGATTGTTATAATGCAAACCCCTCAAGCATGGAGGTTTCAATTAAAAATTTTATCGAAATTAATCGTCAGAATAAACTTCTGATTTTGGGAGATATGCTTGAACTGGGTGATGATGCTATAGTTGAACATCAAAAGGTAGTGTCTCAAATTCAAAATTCAGCTATAAAAGATGTTGTGCTTATAGGAACCAATTTTAAGGAAACAAATGTACCCGTATTTTTTAAGAAATTCGATTCGATTAATGAATATATCAACCAGCTTCAAACGGAAGAGTTTGATAATCGGTTTGTTTTGTTGAAGGGATCGAGAGGAATCCAATTGGAAAAACTTCTTGATAAGCTATAAAAAAGAGGTTTCCTAAATAGAAAACCTCTTTGGTATTGGGTTAGTGTATCGATTTTTACTTACTCTTTTGTAACACCTAATACTTCAGAAAAAGCCTGTACAAAAGTCTCTTTTGGTAGTGCTCCTTGAGCCATTTGTGGTTTTCCATCTTTAGGAACAAACAACATTGAAGGAATACTTTGAATACCAAACATAGCTGCTAATTCGCGTTCAGCCTCGGTATCCACTTTATAGATATTTAATTTACCTTCGTATTCAGTTTGTAATTCTTCTAAAATTGGAGTAACCATTTTACACGGTCCACACCAATCGGCATAGAAATCTATAATACAGGGTGCATCACCTTCAAATTTCCAATCTTTATTTGCTTCAAAATTGAATACTTTTGCTTTAAATGTGTCAATTGTTAAATGTTCTATCATAACTTTTAGTTTAATTATTATTCTTTTATAAAAATGAAACAACTTAATTTTCAATAAGTTTTTACACTGCAAACTTAGCTTCACCGATCATTTATTTGTGTTACTTTTGTCACACATATTTGCGGATGTAACTTTTAACACTTAAGCAGGGAATACAATGCCAAATTATTCAAGATATATAGATACAGAAATTTTTAAAGCAGTTGCAGTTCAATCGCAAAAAATGCAAATTGAAAGCTATGTAATTGGAGGATATGTACGTGATTTAATACTAGAGCGTCCATCAAAAGATATCGATTTTGTTACCATTGGTAGTGGAATTGATTTGGCCCGCAAAGTTGCAAAGGCTTTAAATCCTAAGTTGAAAGTTAGTGTTTTTAAAAATTTTGGCACTGCTCAGTTTAGGTACAATGGTGTAGATCTTGAGTTTGTTGGGGCTCGAAAAGAATCTTATAATCGCGATTCTCGAAAACCAATTGTAGAAGATGGTTCTATTGTCGATGATCAGAATAGACGTGATTTCACTATTAATGCACTGGCTATTTCATTAAATAAAGAAAACTTTGGTGAATTGATTGATCCTTTTGGAGGTATTGCACATATCGAAATGAAATTGCTTAAAACACCACTCGATCCTGCTATTACTTTCGATGACGATCCGCTTAGGATGATGCGTGCTATACGATTTGCTACTCAATTAAGTTTTAGAATTGACGAAGATACTTTAGAGGCAATTAAAAACTTCAGTAAACGAATAGAAATTGTTTCAAAAGAGCGAATTGTTGATGAACTAAATAAAATAATGTTAGCGCCCAAACCTTCTATTGGGTTTAAGCTAATGGATATAACCGGTTTGTTACCACTAATTTTGCCCGAAGTTGCCCGTCTTAAAGGTGTTGATGCTGTGGATGGTGTTGCGCATAAAGATAATTTTTATCACACCTTGGCAGTACTCGATCAGATTGCACCAAATACCGACGATTTATGGTTGCGTTGGTCGGCCTTATTGCACGATATTGCCAAACCATTAACCAAAAAATATGTCGAAAACCAGGGCTGGACTTTTCATGGTCATAATTTTTTAGGAGCTAAAATTATTCCTAAAATGTTTAAACGAATTAAACTGCCTTTAAACGATAAAATGAAATTTGTGCAGAAAATGGTGAATTTGCACATGCGCCCTATTGTTTTGAGTGAAGATGAAGTAAGCGATTCTGCCGTGCGTAGGTTATTGTTCGAAGCTGGTGATGATATTGATTTATTAATGACACTTTGTGAGGCCGATATCACGTCGAAAAATGAACAGAAAAAGAAAACCTATCTTGATAATTTTCAGTTAGTACGTCAAAAATTGAAAGATATTGAAGAGCGAGATTCTATTCGGAATTTTCAACCTCCTGTAAGTGGCGAAGAAATTATGGAAACATTTGGATTACAACCTTGTCGAGAAGTTGGTGTAATTAAAAGTGCAATTAAAGAGGCAATACTAGAAGGCGAAATTCAGAATAACCATTCAGAAGCATTTGAATATATGTTGAAGCAAGCTGAAGAACTGGGCTTGAAAAAGCTTACTTAGTTGATGGGTAAAAGAGGTCGAGGACAACAGGCAGGTGGTCACTAAATCCATTGTTGTATTTAAATCCCAAATAAGTTCGAAACGGTTTCTGTCCCAAATAATTTTTATCTTTTTCCATTAAAAAAGGTGCTTTAAATACTTTGAATGATTCTTGCGATGTTGATAATCCATCGGAGCTTAATAAGTTGCCACTTACTATAATCTGGTCAATTAATTCCCATTTGCCATGGTACTTGTTTGAACCAATTCCTTTTAAGGCTAAAGCATGAGCTAAGTTATAAATTTCGGGTTTTATAACCGAATCTAAATTTGATTTGACGTTTAAATGTTCTAATAAACTTTCGTCTAGCGGAGAATCGTTAAAATCACCCATTGCAATTATTTTACACTTTGGGTTTATTACAAATAAACTATCAACTTTTTGACGAAGTGTTTTAGCTGCTAATGCTCTTAGTGGCTTTGTTTCAACTACACCGCCATATTTCGAAGGCCAATGATTAACAAAAAAATGAATGGTGTCTGATTCTATAATTCCCTCGGCATGAAGAATGTCTCTAGTTTTGAAACTTTCGTTTTTGGGATTAACAACAAGGTAGGTTTTGTAACCTATTGGCGTATATAAATTGCTATTGTACAACACAGCAACATCAATGCCTCTTTTGTCGGGCGATTCTTTGTGTATAATTTTATAGCCCATTTCGCCCAGTGGTGTTTTGTATAGAAGCATTTCCAATACGTTGCGGTTTTCGATTTCGCACAATCCAATTGCAACTGGAAGTTTGCCTTCACCGGTAGCCATAATCACTTGAAAAATTCGATTGAGTTTTAAATAGAATTTTCTCTCGTTCCAAAAACGATCGCGTTTGGGCAAAAATTCCTCATCCATTTTTAAT
>JAQIBQ010000114.1 GCA_027859005.1 Prolixibacteraceae bacterium
AAGTGCGGCCGGGGGATCTTCTCACCAGCTCGAAGCTACCCGGTCTTTCTAAAGATTTCAATAAAACAAAAGATCATTTTAAATGAGGCCAATCATGCATTGTAAAAAACAAAACTTCAAATTCGCTTGCACCCGATAACTCATACCAAATGCAATTAAAAATGAGCGTTAAATAATTTTAGAGATTTTGAGTTTAGTCTAGGCAAAAAAATGAGGCATAGCCTATGTTCTGACGATTTTTTTTAACGAAGAATAAACTCTAAAGAATTAAATTATAACGCTCATTTTTTGTTGTTTTTGGTATCACTCATTTCTTTCAATACATAACAGTTTAAACGAATCGTTTAGGACGCTATTGATTTAATATCAAAAAATCAAGAATTGGAATTGATAGTTGATAGTAAAATGCATTAGGTAAATCAGAACAATAACAATTTAAACTTGTTAGAATCTTCACAATATCATTTCCCATATATTGCTAAAAAGTATTTATTTTTGATGCAAATTTCTAAAACCAATTAATGTTCGAAAAATCTTTTGATCTCGAAGGAGTTGATCCTGTCGTATTTTATGGAGCTAACAATAGTAACCTCGATAAAATTCGAACTTATTTTCCAAAATTGAAAGTTGTTGCGCGTGGGCATGTCTTAAAAGTGATGGGCGACGAACAAGAAACCAATCGTTTTGAAATGAAAATTAAAGAATTGTTCGAGCAATACCACAATTTTCACAAGTTAAGTGTTGAAACCATTGCCTTATTTATGAACGACGAGCTAGAAAACGAAACCAGTAAAGTTCAAGATTCCGACGTATTAGTTTTTGGAAATAGTGGGAAACCAGTAAAGGCCAGAACACCAAATCAACGGAAATTGGTTGAGGCTTGTGATAAAAAAGATTTGGTATTTGCCATTGGTCCTGCAGGAACAGGAAAAACATATACTGCAATTGCCTTAGCTGTTCGTGCACTCAAAAATAGAGAAATAAAGAAAATTATTTTGAGTAGACCGGCGGTTGAAGCGGGAGAACAATTAGGGTTCCTGCCTGGCGATTTAAAGGAAAAGATTGATCCTTATTTACAACCATTGTACGATGCCTTAGGCGACATGATTCCTCCGCGCAAACTAGAAGACTTTATCAAGGACAACGTAATTGAAATTGCACCTTTGGCATTTATGCGCGGGCGCACATTAAGCAATGCCTTTGTTATTTTAGACGAAGCTCAAAATACTACGGTTAACCAACTTAAAATGTTTTTAACCCGAATGGGATTAAATACTAAAATAATTGTAACAGGCGATACTACTCAAATAGATTTACCACGAAAAACAGCCTCGGGTTTGGTTCAAGCAATGGATATTTTAAGCAACATTAAGGACATTGCAGTTGTTAAATTAAATCAAAGTGACATTGTTCGTCATAAATTAGTACGTGATATTGTTAAAGCTTACGATAAGTATCAAGCTGAAAAAGATTAAGATATAAAAAAATAGGAAAGTTAATTAACTTTGTAGGCAGATTCAAAATTGAAATAATTGAAAAACAGATAAGGATGAGTAATGCAATTGTAAAAACAGATTTTAATTTCCCAGGACAAAAAAGTGTATACCACGGTAAGGTTCGCGAAGTGTACGACATAAACGACGAATACTTAGTAATGATCGTTTCAGACCGTATTTCGGCTTTCGATGTTGTATTGCCCGAAGGTGTTCCCTACAAAGGTCAGGTGTTGAATCAAATTGCTGAGAAGTTTTTGGATGCTACGCAAGATATTGTTCCTAATTGGAAAATAGCAACTCCAGACCCAATGGTAACTGTTGGTCATAAATGTGAGCCATTTAAAGTTGAAATGGTAATTCGTGGCTACTTAACCGGACATGCTTGGAGAGAATACAACGACGGCAAACGTACTTTATGTGGTTGTGCAATGCCCGATGGTATGATTGAAAATCAGAAATTTGAACAGCCATTAATTACTCCAACTACTAAAGCCGATGTTGGTCACGATGAAGACATTTCTCGTGATGAAATTTTAGCACAGGGTATTGTTGCTGAGGCCGATTATTTACTACTTGAAAAATACACCGCTGAATTGTTTCAACGTGGAACTGAAATTGCTGCTGAAAAAGGGTTGATTTTAGTTGATACCAAATACGAATTTGGAAAGAAAGACGGGAAAATTTATCTCATCGACGAAATTCACACACCCGATTCATCGCGTTATTTTTATACCGAAGGCTACGAAGAGCGTCAAGCAAATGGTGAGAAGCAAAAGCAATTGTCAAAAGAGTTTGTACGTCAGTGGTTAATCGAAAACGATTTCCAAGGAAAAGATGGACAACAAGTTCCAGAAATGACTGAAGAATATATCACTAGTGTTAGCGAACGTTACATTGAATTGTACGAGAAGATCACCGGCGATGCATTTGTAAAAGCAGACATAAAAGATGTTGCTGCTCGAATCGACAAGAATGTGACAGAATACATAAATTCAAAATTATAGAAGATTAAATATAATATACAACGCCACCAGTATGAGCACTGGTGGCGTTTTTTTCTCCTACTACTTGAAGGTTTTATTTTTATTTATATTATGCAATGCATAAAAAGCTAGCTGTTCTATTTTTGTTACTTGCCATTGGAATATTGTCAATGGCACAAGCATATGTGTCGGTACAAACCGAGGTAGGTAGAAATCAAGTTTCAAACGGTTCATACATTAATTTATCTGGAATAGGAGCTTATAATTTTAAGGGAAATATTTTAAGCGTTGGATTACAAAACTCTTCTTTGTCAACAAGTACGAATATAATAACAGATTATTTTATTGCTGCTTCTAAAGATCTTCAAGTCAAAAAGAAACCGTTTCAATTGGAACTTTATTTTTTACAATCGAACTTTTCTTCAATAATAAGAGAAACAAATTGGGGACTTAAAGCAAAAATTGAACGAGAACATTATGAGCTAACAATAGGGAATAATTTTAAGACCTATGCCTATTCAAAGCAAGCTCAAAATAATTATTCCATTACCGAGAATACCAGAATTCATGAAAATTGGAATCTGTTGTATACATACACCTACTATTTAAAGCCAGTTCAAAATGAATGGAATGTTAGTGCTACTATCTGTAATTATGACCATTTCATTATCTATCAGCCAACAAATCCAATTTTCAACCTAAAAGGGAAATATGAATTAGCTATTCCAATTGAATTGTTTGCCGAATTATGGTACAAAAGTGTAGGTGTTTTTAATCTTAATGTGAACTACTTTGGATATTTTATTAGAGGGGGTATAGTATGGCGAATCGAGTAAAATTTCTATTCATTATAGTCCTTTTTGCATTTTCTTCCTGTTTAGAGAATGCCGACCTTGGAAATGCCTTTGTAGCCGACCAATCGGTAAGCGATCGGTTCAACCAATCGATTGAATGGAATGAGAAACATGGGTATACAGCTATTGGCTCAAAAACAGAAAATTATTCAATAATCACGTTTGGCGATAGCCATATTGGTGGCACTAAAAATATAGAACAAACACTTAGCGATGCCGATTCCTTAAATACTGTTGCGGTAGTTATGAATGGAGATATTACAACTGGTCATGAAAAAGATTTTGAAGTTCTTGAAGACCTGTTGCTGAAATACAATCACTTAAATACATTTATGATACCGGGTAATCACGATTTGTATTTCAACGGCTGGGAAGGTTTTTCAGAACGTTTTGGAACTTCATTCTATTATTTCACGGTTAACACTCCTTCAGCTTCCGACCTCTTTTTCTGTCTCGATACAGGAAGTGGTACACTGGGTAGCGAGCAATTGAATTGGTTTAAAAACGAACTGGAGAAAAAGCGTAGCAACTATCGAAAGTGTATTGTTTTCACTCACAATAATCTTTTCCGTTTTCGGCAAACCTTTAGCACAAACCCAATGGTCGATGAGATTAGGGTCCTATTGGAATTGTTTGAAATTTACAATGTTGATATGGTAGTTACTGCTCATGACTATATTCGAAATACACAAAAATTTGGCAATACACAACACATTATTATGGATGCTTTGCAAGACATAAACAAGAATGCCAGTTATCTGAAAATTGAATCAAATTCAAACAAACTTAGCTTCAGTTTTACTTCCCTATAAAGTGTAAGTATATAGCATTATTCTTGCTTGTCAGGTTCATTCCTTTTTTTATCACCCTCATTCCTTTTTAGCTTAAAAGTGTAGCTTTTGAAGTGCAATTTTGCCCTTGCCTTGAAAACACAAACACTGTTGAAGTATGAAAATTATCTTTACCCAATTG
>JAQIBQ010000136.1 GCA_027859005.1 Prolixibacteraceae bacterium
AAAAGCCACTCTTGCTAGCAAGGGTGGCTTTTTTTATTTCTTAATAGGCGGTTTAGTTCCTCCCTTTGTTGAATTTCTAATTGTAGAACTTGTTGGAGGCTTGGTGCCACCTTCAAATGTGATTTTTTTGTCGTATTCAGGAGGTTTTGTACCACCTTTACCTACAACGGTTGTGTTGGGCTTAATTTCTTTCATTTTAGATGTTATTAATGATGAAGATTACAAATAATACTAATCCAGCTATTAAAGCAATAAACGATGTTGAATTTAATGTTTTTGTAACTGAATCCCATTTATCACTTTTTTTCTTCTTTTTTACCATTTCAAAGCTCATTGCTTTTTTTGCCGTCAAGTGGGATGTTAATATTACTATTAACGAGACAGTAAATAAAATCCACGAAAGTTTAAGTAACAGTGTATTTGTACTTTCTTCTATTTTTATAATATCTGTAACAAATCCTGAACTGAATACTAAACCACCACTGGCTAGATAAACAATTAGTCGATCGAATTCTCTTTCGGAGTATTCACGAATCGATTTAATTGTTTCGATGTATTCTTTTCTTTTTTTGTTTGCCATATCTTTTGGTATTATTGAACATACAAGGTATGAATAATACACCGAAAGTCAATGCCTGACAATCCCATGGGAAAGTCGATGTTGAAAATAAGCAATATTTCAGGAATAGTGATGTGTCTATTCTTAATCAATTGAACAAGAATCGCCCATGCAGTTTGGCCTTTCTTTTGGAGTAGGAATTATTTTAAGTTTAATGAACAACTGATAAAATTTGCACCCAATACATATTCCAAATGCTGTCTCTAGAAATAATAAAGCAATACAAATTAGGCAAAGCATGCAAACAGGTTCAAAATAACTGACATCGTCTAATAAGAAGAATGAAAGGGCAAAAATAGTGATGGAAAGTACTAGGCCTAAGCTCCAAGCAAATTTTTTTTGAATGGCTCCAATGGGAAGCGGACTTTGTTTGTATACAAGCAACTTGGCGATGAAAACGGTAGGTGAAAACTTTGGATTAATAAAAATGCCAATCATAAAATTAAGCATTAAGAATCCTGAAATGAACGGTATTACTTTGTAATTATTAAGGATAAAACCGTTGGTAAACGCAATAAAAGCGAGCAATAACATAATGCCTGAACTGCCTCTCATCACACGTTCGTCTAGTGATTTAAACTTTCTCTCCCCAATGTACTCCCCAAAACTAAAAACAGACATATATTTAAATTTAATTTCGTTTTAAAAAATTGAACCATCCTTGCGTACAAAGATGGTTCTTGATATATATAGAGTAAACAACAGATCTGCTTTAACCCAGTACCATTGTTTACGAAGACAGCTCCAACGCAATGTTGGTGCTGTGTTTTTTAAGTCATCAGAAAAGGTCAATAGTCATTCGTATTCGGTCATTTGAAAGAATTCAATTTATTGACTTTTGACTGCGACCAAAGGGAGCAACATGACTAATAACAACTACCAAAGGAAGTTATCTTATTTCCGATCCGTTTTTAACTTCATTAACAGGTGCTACAAACTTCAAAGTTCCATCGGCATCCTCAGCCATTAATATCATTCCCTGCGACTCAATTCCTTTTAGGGTTCGTGGTAGCAAATTCACTAAAACAGAAACTTGCTGTCCAATAATATCTTCAGGTTTATAGAATTCTGCAATTCCTGAAACTACGGTTCTTTGATCAATTCCAGTATCAACCAACAACTTCAACAACTTTTTTGTTTTAGCAACTTTCTTTGCTTCTATAATAGTTCCAACTCTGATGTCCATTTTTTGGAAATCGTCGAATGTACAATTCTCTTTTATTGGAGCTGCAACTGCTTCGGCCATTTCGTTGGTTTTTTTGGTTTCAAGTAATTTATTCACATGTGCCTCAATTGTTTTGTCGTCTATTTTCTCGAATAACAATTCAGGTTTATTCGTTTGATGCCCCTCAACTAACAAATCGGTACAACCCAATTCACTCCAATCTAGTTTTTCCATATTAAGGAACCCACGCAATTTATCGCAGGTAAAAGGAAGGAAGGGTGCAAAAACGATGGTAAGGTTAGCAGTAATTTGCAAACAAGTATTCATTATTGTTTTAACTCTTTCTTCATCGGTTTTAATAACTTTCCAAGGTTCCATGTCGGCCAGGTATTTATTACCAAGGCGTGCCATGTCCATTGTTGTTTTCAGTGCTTCACGAAAACGGAACGTATCCAAACTTTTCTCAATATTGGCTTTTAATGAAGTAATTTGAGCTAATGTTTCTTTATCGATATCGAGTAGTTCGCCTGTTGCAGGTACTTTGCCTCCATAATACTTTTGAGTTAAAACTAAAGCACGATTCACAAAGTTTCCAAATACAGCTACCAACTCGTTGTTGTTTCTGGCTTGAAAATCTTTCCAGGTAAAATCGTTGTCTTTGGTTTCTGGAGCATTTGCAGTAAGAACGTACTTTAGAACGTCTTCTTTACCGGGGAACTCATCGAGGTATTCGTGTAACCAAACCGCCCAATTTCTTGAGGTTGAAATTTTATCGCCTTCGAGATTAAGAAATTCATTGGCTGGAACATTCTCTGGCAAGTTGTAACTGCCTTCAGCTTTTAGCATAGCTGGGAAAATAATGCAATGAAATACAATGTTGTCTTTTCCGATGAAATGCAACATGCGAGTATCTTCGTCTTTCCACCATTTTTCCCAATCAGGGGTCATTTCTTTTGTAGCAGAAATATATCCGATAGGAGCATCGAACCAAACGTACAATACTTTTCCCTCGCCGCCATCAACCGGCACAGGAACACCCCAGTCTAAATCGCGGGTTACAGCACGTGGATGTAAGCCTCCGTCGATCCAACTTTTACATTGTCCGTACACATTGCTTTTCCATTCTTTATGACCCTCAAGAATCCATTCTTTTAACCAAGGCTCGTACTGATCTAATGGCAAATACCAATGTTTGGTTTCCTTCATAATTGGTACGTTCCCACTTAAAACCGATTTAGGATTAATTAAGTCGGTTGCATTTAACGAAGAACCACATCCTTCACATTGGTCGCCGTAGGCTTTCTCGTTGTTACACTTGGGGCAAATACCGGTTATGTAACGATCGGCTAACCATTGGTTGGCCTCTTCGTCGAAATATTGTTCTGATGTTTTCTCAATGAATTTCCCATCGGCATGTAACTTTTTAAAGAATTCGGAAGCCGTTTCGTGGTGAGTTTTTGAACTGGTTCGAGAATAAACATCGAACGAAATTCCAAAACGTGAGAATGCATCTTTTATAATACCGTGGTATTTGTCTACAATATCTTGAGGAGTTACCCCTTCGTTTTTTGCTTTCAAAGTAATGGGTACACCATGTTCATCGCTACCTCCAATGTATGCAACTTCTTCACCTTTCATGCGTAAATAACGGGCATAAATATCTGCTGGAACATAAACACCTGCAAGGTGTCCAATGTGAACCGGTCCGTTTGCATAGGGTAGGGCCGATGTGATGAGTGTACGTTTGTAATTTGCCATCTTATTATTGCTGATTAACTCCCTCCGACTTCGCTAAAGCTTCTGCAGACAAGTCTGCCTTCGGCATTTCCCCCTAAAGTGGGGAGAATGTTGCTGCGTAGGTTTGCTTATAAATTTGAAAGTGCAAAGATAGAAATTGATTGCATAATAAAGAATGGTAGATAATCATTTGACCTGAGAACAAAACAAATAATATTGAATTTGCTTAAGGATTCATTTTTAATCAATTGTCTTTAATTTGTTGCTTAACAACAAAGCGTTATTACATACAATTACTTGATGTAGGTTATACTTGTTTTTAGATTTAATTCAAAGCCATGATACTTCAGCACTGAAAACAGTCCTTTTCATTATGCAATATTCTATAACCCTATATGCCCATTGATTTAAGCTAACGTCTTTTTTTTACTCTATACTTCATCGGCTCAAGCAAGTCCTCATCGGATGAAAATTAGAAGTGAGAAGCCGAGAGGACCTTTTAACATACGTCAAATCGATGGGCGGTTTTGCATAATGAGTAGCTGGTAGTTAGTAATTTACATAGCTGGGTTCACAAAAAGCAATTCGAAGTTGTATTTCGAATTCGATCAATGCTGATTTTGCCAATCTGCCTCAGCACTTACTAACAAATCACTCTGTTTTTGTAGCTGCTGCTTGTGTGGTTTTAATCAAGAAGAGTTATTTTTTGATAATTTTTCTTGAACTCGTAGCTCCATTTGCAAGGCAGAAATGAAGCATGTAAACTCCATTTGGCAAAGCATTTAAATCTAAATCTATATACTTGGTATTTGGATTTATTACTTCAACTAAACATTCCTTTCCTGATAAATTAAAAAGCTTTATATGGTTAAGGTCTTTATTATTTGAATTAAGATCAATGCTTAAAACTTCTGAGACTGGGTTTGGGAATACTTTTATGTCCAGTATATTATCTGAGAATAGGGAAATGGAAGATGAAACGTTGACGCCATAAAGATCGAAAGTAACTGGTTTCTTATTTTTAATGTGCTTGAGTGCAGCTCCTAAATCAGGTACACCCCACCCAAATATAGAGTCTACTCCAATAGGTCCAATATCGATAGCTGTTTGAAACATAATTTCTATAACCTCTCTGGGTGTATATTGGCTTTC
>JAQIBQ010000163.1 GCA_027859005.1 Prolixibacteraceae bacterium
AGTAGGGTGACATATATTCACCCTACGCAGGATAGTATTAAAAATACTTCCTTTTTGAAATAACAAAATTAAAAAATAATTAAGACTCTTATTTGGATTTAAACATAGAATCTTGATACATGATACTAAACAGCTACTAGCAAATAAATATTACACCAAATCCTAGGTCTATGGACTTTTACCTAGATTTTCACTAAATTGAAGAACACATTATAAATTTGGATTGATATACCCATTAGTTCAAATTAAATTTTTGAGCAAAACCGCACTTTAGGATATTTGCCTTTTAAATTATGTTAATTATTCATTTTGTAATCAAGGTACTTCTATGAAACTAGCTTTTATTTCAACCTATTCTCCTCGCAAATGTGGTCTTGCTACATTTTGTGAAAACATGATACACCACCTTCTACCCAATTTGCAAGATGAAGATACAATAGAAGTATTTGCAATTTCAAATTCGATTCTGCCAACTGTATATAAATATCCCGTTAAACATATGATCAGGCAAAATAAAAAGATAGATTATGAAAATGCAGCAAAGCTTCTGAATTCCGAGTTTGATATTTGTATCGTGCAATTTGAGCATGGGATATTTGGTGGAAACGAAGGCCTTTTTATTGTACACTTACTAGCTCAACTTCAAATTAAGGTCATTACAATACTTCATACGGTTTTAAAATCACCAACCTTTAATCAATACCTCGTAGTAAAACAAGTTGCCAATTATTCAAGTAGAATTGTAGTAATGGCTGGAACGGCCATCGATTTTTTGCAGTGCTTCTATTTTGTTGATGTTAACAAGGTTGTTCAAATAGAACACGGCTTACCCGATTATCAAAATGCACTACATCGATTTAAAAAATCAGATTTTGGATGGGGTAACAAACACATTATCACCACTTTCGGATTAATATCTTCTGGAAAAGGATATGAATATGTACTTAAAGCACTGCCTTCAGTTATTGCAAAATTTCCTGATACCCAATTTATAATAATTGGCCAAACACATCCGAATGTAATTGAACAGGAAGGAGAAAGTTACCGAAATTACCTTATTGAGATAATTGAAGATTTAGGGCTCGAGAAACATGTTCAGTTCATAAATCGTCACGTTCGGGAAGAAGAATTAATGGATTACTTGAGTGTAGCAGACTTATATGTTTGCCCTTATCTTGACGAGAAACAAATTACCAGTGGTACCTTAAGTTATGCACTAGGATCAGGTGCAGCAGTACTTGCCACTCCATTCTGGCATTCGAAGGAACTCTTCGAAAAAGGTTATATCTTGAATTTTCCTTTCCGTGATGTTGAATATTTATCACTTCAAATTATCCAATTATTTTCTGATAAAACATTACTTACGAGATACCAACAAAGAGCGCGTAATTATGGCTATGAATTAAGCTGGCCAAAAATTGCAAAAAAATACATCGCGCTGTTTCAAGAAATCAATAAAAACAAATGCAAATCCAAAGAAGAACACTTTCCAGAAATAGATTTAAAATATTTACAGTTTTTAAGTGATGAAAATGGAATATTTCAACATGCCAATGATAAAGGGATTCTTATTGAACATGGCTATTGTTTAGATGACAATGCAAGGAGTTTAATTGCAATGATCAACTACTACGATCATTCACCATCTGAAGAAGTACTCCAGCTTATAAATATCTATTTCTCTTTTATTGAAAAAGCACAAACACCTCAAGGGCTGTTTCTAAATTTTGCATCTTTCCCAAAATTGGAATTCAGTTTACAAGAAACGGAGGATGCAATAGGGCGAGCCATTTGGGCACTTGGAAGCTTATTAACTCACAAGAATTTGAAATCCTTTCATTCAAGGGCACAGAAATTAATAGATCGCATTGCTCCGCATATTGCTAAATTTCAAGGCCCTAGAGGAGTTGCCAATGCACTTATTGGTTTTGCTCTCCTTGGTCGGGTTGAAATCGTTCAACAACAGTCAGATAAACTATTAAATTGGTACAAGCAAACGAGTAAGTCTGATTGGCATTGGTTCGAATCTTACTTGACCTATGACAACGGCATATTACCATTGTCACTTCTGTATGCATATGATGTAAGCAAAGTGACGCAATATCAAACAATCGCAATTGAATCGTTGCAATTCCTCAACGACATCCATTTTCAAGAGGATTATTTGTCGGTAATAGGCAATGATGGATGGAAAATGAAAAATGAGGTTCAGAGTAAATTTAGTCAACAACCAATCGATGCCATGGCTTCTGTTTTGGTCAATGTAAAAGCCTTCGAAATCACCGGTGATATTACTTATAAAAGATTCGCATTAAAATCAATGGATTGGTTTTATGGAAACAATATATTGCATGCACCCTTATACGATCCATTCAATTGTTCCTGTCACGATGGATTAGATCCTTTAGGGGTGAATGAAAATCAAGGAGCAGAAAGTACCTTAGCCTATATCATCTCCCGAATAGAAATCGAAAAATTCATCGTTTAACAAACGATGAACCTTAAGCAATAATTGTTCTTTATCGATTGGTTTTGGCAAAACTTCCAAAACGTTCTCGTTTACACCATTCACAATCCATTCCTCATCGTATTTTTCGGAAATAAAAACAATAGGAATATTCATTTTCTTTTCACTCATAAGTTCCATCAACTGGTACCCATTTAAGGTAGGCATATTGATATCCGAAACTACCAGGTCGAATTCCTTCTGAGCCAATAAAATCATTGCATCCAAACCATTTAAGGCACATTCTACGTTATAATCACCAGAGAGCAATACCTGTTTGATTTGTTCTTGCGTTGTCAATTGGTCTTCCACCAACAAAATTTTACTCCGTCGTTTCGGTTTTTCAAGAGGGTAGGGCGAATTAATCAATTCCTCAAGCAATACATCCAATTTTATACTGGCAAAACTTGATGAAGTATCGGAGGCTGCATAAGGAATGATTAATACATCATTAACAGCAATACAGCCACAAGAATAAACCACGTTAGGCACATAGCCTTCACGTTCATTTTCGTTTGGACATAAAATTGGATGATCTAATTGACCAATTACAATTTCAGGATTATCCAAATCTAGTAAAATTGCTCCTAAACAATACTTTCTTACCGGGCCTACTCCATGTGTAATCACCAGCCACCCTTTTTCGGTTTCTATTGGCGATCCACAATTCCCGATTTGTACCAACTCCCAAGGAAATTCAGGAGATTGGATTATTTTCGATTTTTCCCAAACGTTGATATTATCGGAATACATAATGTAATTATTCCATCCATCAATCCGAGAGATCATTGCATATTTGTCCTTAATTTTACGGGGGAAAAGTGCCATGCCTTTATTATGGGACATTTTTCCATGCAAGGGCATCACTCTGAATTTATAAAAATCGATGGTTTCAAGCAATTTTGGCAAAATGGTATGCCCGTCGTAGGCCGTATAAGTGGCATAATACATCACCGAGCCATCATCATAAGTAAAGCGCACAAAACGAGCATCTTCAATTCCATTGCTTTCAAAACTACTGGTTGGATACAACACTCGCTCAGATAGGGATGTATCCAATGAAAAAGTAATTTCGTAATGAGAATCAGCCAACCATTTAATTGATTGGATTACATGTTTTTTGGAATCCGATAATTTCTGCCCTTTGATACTCTTCTGAATAACCTCCTCTAGTTGGGGATATTCAAATTCATTGGGTAGTTGATCCATAATTTTAGTTACGATATTCTTTTTGATGTTCATTTCTTCCAACTTGCGGTAGAAATTATTTTTGTCATAGACAAAATTTCGGATGGCATTGGGCTGATCGACATAAACTCCCTGAGGATCAAGAGTAATATTATGATTCTTATCGATTATCCCCTCACGAAAAACGATGGAAGAAATGTGACCTTCTCCAGTTGCTCTTAGACTTATTATAACCCTTGTCTGTTCATATTCTAAATTAGACTGATCAGGGCTTTTCATTATTGATGGATTGAATATTGCTGCAGCTTCGATGGCATATTCTGCTGTAAAATAAGACCCAATTATTAACTTCTTCTCGTATCGTAAATCTTCTGCTTTGATGTTCAGCTCATGCAAAAGATATTGAATATTATTGAAGTGTTTTTCGAATATCTGTGAGATGTTCCGATGCCTACCAGAAAATTCGCGTAAGGTTTGGTTCAGCATTGCCCTGCAACTTTCATGCGGCAAGCCAATTACTTTTGAAATTAATGATTTAGCTCGTTCAGGTGTGCCGGGAAAGAAAAATTTACTGAAAACTCGAGTTGGATCTGGAGCAAGTTTTAAGGACTGACGAATAACTTCTAGATTCATGGTAGGAGGTATTAATTTCAAGTGATAAAAGGTAGCCTTTTTAATGCTCAATACCAACTACTTATTCGAAATATTCCAGATGATTTACAACTTCATTTCATTGGAAAAATATTGAAAATATGAATACACGAGCATCGTTTTGATAATGCATAATATGTTCTAAATATTAATACTTGAGCTAAAGGGTTAATAGGAAAATTAGTAGAATTGCAACAATTCAATTCATTATTCGAAAATAATAAAATGGTAACTATCAGTCAGTTCCAGTTTGGTATACTATTGTTGGGAAACTTCAACTCAAATGAAGTTGAAAAATAGGAAAGAATCTCTCTGTAAAGCATGAAGGCAAAGCTATTTCTTTGTTCGGTTTAACTGAATAAAAAAACATTGATGCCAATTGGGTTTTTTTATTCTTTTAAAACCTTTAAGTTAACAGGCATGGAGTGCTAGTCGAGCGATCTCATGGGTTCTATTAGCTCCCGTTGATCTCGCAAGCTCGATACCCCGCATCTTGATGCGCATTAAATAATATAGATTCCGTTGAGATACCACGTGGGCTTGCTGCGATGAGTTTCATTTATTTAGGCAGACTTCGTTTTCTTACCTACATGGCCGAAAGCCGAACATGCCTCAAGGCTTCGCCCGATTTTATGAAAGTGCCGTTTGCACAACCAGTTACGTTGCAAAAGGTTATGGCATTGTTAAAGTTTAACTTAGGAGTTAAACCAATGACAATCATTTCTCCTTCTGGTTTACAATTGCAATTCACTAATTTCTCAAACACAGCCTTACAGTGAGGACACTGTAGTTCATCTTTTACTCCTTCTTCTAATTGACCGCTCAGAACTATCTTTTTAAAGTCTCCTTCAACGGCAGAGATTGCAAATTCTCCTTCTACTCTAGGTCTTCTAAAGCCAATTCGCAAACCTGGGAAGCCATTAATTTCAATCTCATGATCAATTAAGCTACATCCTTTTGGACAGAAAGCCTCATTGATAATGTAGCGAATTTTATTTTCATTAATACTCTTCTTTTTCCTGTTGCCGATAGGGATCATTAAACGCCCATCTTTTGTGTACATTGTCATTTCATTGTTTTAGATTAAAAGCTTATGCCATAAAATACAACCAAAATGCGACATCAGCCTCTATGGGCGCTTTCATTCAGTAAAACACTTAAGAGTAAATCGTTCATTGATACTGAATTAAGCTGGGGTGATTTGAAGTGTAACTTAGTTTATGCAAAAGGTATTTGAATCTTATGTAATAATACTTAAACCTTAAAAAGCCTTCTCGAACGAATGAAGGGCAGGGCGGAAACGGATAGCTTTACGAAGTTTAATGCGGTATTTGAACAACTGAATTTGGCGATTGAAATGAGCCCTGAATGAAGTTTGTGAAAACCGTATTAAACAAGGATACTAGAAGTTGTAGGCCGATAAGCCCCAACAAAAAGAAAATCCAGAGTCGTATCTGTTCATTCCGAAATTCAATATTCCTGGTTGTAAATGTTAAGGGAATCTTACAAAACTGATTTTTGTCACTTATTTTATTTGGAAACTTTTAAATAATAACTATACTTGCAGACTTAATAACAAATGAACATGACAAATTTATTCGGACATCATAACGGCCATCATAACTTCCTTCAAAAAAGGTAGGCTGCTGAAATTATGTCTGAATTCAATTAAGATATTAGATAACAATGAAAGGCTTACCATTATGGTGAGCCTTTTTTTATTTTTGTAAAAAAGAAAGAAACATGGACACAATTTTGAGAATTGCGATTCAAACTAAGGGCCGATTAAACGAAGATTCGGTACAATTAATTAAAGAGTGTGGTATCAAACTCACAGTTGGGAAACGTCAATTGTTATCGCCAGCCAAAAATTTTCCGGTTGAAATTTTATACTTGCGCGACGACGATATCCCAGAAACAGTTGCAGATGGTGTT
>JAQIBQ010000197.1 GCA_027859005.1 Prolixibacteraceae bacterium
GCCCTTTTATCTTGTTTTCCTATTCTCACCCCCGACTTAAAAGTCGGGGCTATTTATATTATTCTTTTGATTCTTTATTCATTCGTCTTTTTTAAACTCCCCTTTTTTTTTTAAAAACCCCTTTAGGGGATTTGGGGGTTTTTCCTTTTTGTCATTCTTTTCAATATTTTTAGAACGCTCAGGCTAAGGCCATTTAATCAATTGATGTTATGGCACTGGGTGCCGGTATTTTCGATATTTGATGAACCTCAATTTGAGGATCATCGTCTAAGTCTTCTTCTTCATGTTCTCCCGACATGTTTGATATGGTTAATTTTATATCTTGAGCTGAACCGGGATCAAAAGTATAATCAACCTCTATTGTAACAGCACTTGTTGTTTCAGGAATGTTTGCAAGTACACTTTCATAAAAAGTACTATTCACATTAATTGTTGCATCTGACATTCCAGCAGCAGAAATCCGAATTTGCACAATGGTTGCACTACTCCACCCTGAACGTATATGCGTTGTTAAAAATTCGTAACTAAAATTCCAAGTAAGCTCGTAGCTTGATACCAGATCAATTTCATAGCTTTTTGTTGCACTTAATTGTCCAGTAGGATCGGCTTTAAAAGATTCTGGTTCAAAAGGACAATAAGCTGCAGGGAAATTGCTTGTATTAATGTCAACATCAAAAGCGGCTTGTATTGTTACATCGTAAAATTTATAGTTCACACAAGATAAACTCGATGGTTCTATTTCCTTATATACTAATGTATAAGTACTATCAACTTTATATAAGGGACTAGCAAAATAAATATCTAGTTTTGCTATACCAGCTGGTTTCGTCCCTGCACCAAGGCTGATTCCTGTTCGTAAATCAATATTCCCAATATCGGTAGCACTGGGATAAAAATACCAACTTGGATCATTAGCACCATCAGACATGGTTACAGCATAAGTATGTGTAGAATTAACAAGGGGTTTATGAGGTCCACCAATGTCGTTTTGTCCATAAGACAAGTTTACTGACAGTACAAAAAGTAAAGTCAGTAGTACTATTATTTTTATGGATTTAATTCTATTCATTCAATTCATATATTTCGGTAGGTAAAGGCAATTCCAGTACATTAATGGTGTAACAAATCTTTTCTTCACTTATCAAGCCACTACCATCAATTGCTCTGAAATAAACAAAATTTTTCCCCACATAAAATTTCAAAGGAGCTCCATCGGGTGCATATGCGGCATTTCCCTCTTTCTCGTCAACAACAACATCATCACCATCATCATACCCCGTTGTCCAATCTTGAGTGAGACCTACAGTTTCATGTGTAACCTTGTATTCGACACTATCAACAGTACAGTTGTCGTAATAGCCTGATGCATCGAGAGTTAATTCAGATAAATCAGAACCTTCGACCCAACTTGGTTCGTCTTGATCGGTTGAACACACGAAACGATCTTGGTTGCTTTTTGTAATATGAGGTTGTTTATCGTCGTTAATAGTAATCTTAGAAACCGAAATATAATCTGAATTACCCGCTTCATCGGTTGCCTGAAAGTAAATACTGGTATCTTTTCCAACCGTGCTACAATCAAAAGTAATTGAATTCACCCATTCCACTGGCTCAGTGAGGTCGGTACTTACTTTAAAGGTTAAATTTGAATTGGGACAATTGTCGGTACTTCCATTATTAATCGTATTTGCAACTATTTCAATGGTACCACCACCACCAACAGGATCGGATAAAAAACCACTAACTCCAGTGGCAATAGGACTTGGCTTTATAGCATCGTAAACGGTAATGTTGTATGTATAGACTTCGTCATCGTTTCCATTTTGAGAAAGTTTGATTGTTACCGTATTTAATCCAATCTCAAGAGGGTGTTCGGTTATCAATTCATCTATAGTCATCCATTTACTTGTTCCGTAATCAGTAACAACCTGATACAATGAATCATAGGCGCAATCCGGGATGCAGTTGGGGTTCAAATCTGAATTACAAATATCTTTTATGGAGGGCACTAAATCACCTGCAACATAAGCAGTACCATATGCAGGTGGTGTAGCTTCATCTACCGAAATAATGTGCTGACATTCACTATTGGTTCCAATAGATGGTGCAACAGTAAAAGGATAAACATCGGGAGGAACATTATCAAGCGCTATAATTGTTTTAGACAATTCATCCGCAGGACAACCCGGGGTAGATGCATCAGTATATATTACGACATAGTTTCCGGCAGGTAATCCACTAATATCCCCCCAATCAGCTGAACTATTATCCGTAACAATAGAAGGAACAAAACCACCACCATCAACACCATCAAATAACTCGTTACTAGGATCAACTGAACCTACATACCAGTCATAATTACCTTTTTTATCTTCATCGCCCCAGTTACCACCCGAAGTAGTAATATCAATTTCCCCCTCAGAACCTTCGGTACACCACACATTAGTTTGAACACCTGTAACAACATAAGCTGTGGGGTTTGTAACAGTTGCCTGTTGGTATTGCGAAGCACAGCCATTCGCAATAATGTGAATGTAATTATAAACGCCATTTGGTAAATTGATAAAAGTTGCTCCATCTTGATAGACTCCACCCACTTCTGTTATCGAATACTGAAGTGTAGCATCTAATTCATAGTCGACACCATTGCTTACATTAATTTCAAGTGAACCATTGGTAATGTTTACACAGGTTGTAGGAGTAACTACAATATCAGTATTTAAAAATGTGGGTTCAAGTTCTATGTGAATGGTGTCATCTTCTGAAACATTATTAAAGCCATCGCCCCAAACTATCCATGAATAAATATAATCTCCAGGAGTTAATCCAGCCATTATATCGGTTTTGTCAGCAACAGGATCACTGGTGTATTTTTGTGTAAAAAAGTAGCTTCCGCTTCCGGCGGGGTCAGAAATGACTGTGACACGTAATGAATCGATAGATCCGCAAAGATCGAATGTAGTTGGAATAGCTAAACGTAACGTATCTTTCTGGCAGTAGGTATAATTCAAATAAACAAGACCAGACTCATCAATCGTTGGAGCATCCACATCAACAACGGTAACATCTTGTTGTATTGAAATTGAATTGGCATCCTCATCTTCAATGGTCCAATTAATAATAGTTGTACCCACTGGGAAAATAACATTTTCAGTATTATCCCATGTAATAGTTTCACCGTCACTTCTGGTACCAGTAACAGTGATAGCTGATGATGCAGTACAATTATCGGTAGCCCATGGATCAGAGCTTAAATCGGGTTTTTTAACGTCAACAAAGGTTCCACATGCTGTACCAACTGTATTTGCAGTGACTGCTAAAAATTCATCGTTACCAGCTTGAGTAATAATAGGAGGAGTACGATCAACAACCTCAATAATAAATGAGGGTGCAGAACGTTCGTTTCCATATTGGTCGCGTGCATAATAGAAAACCTCACTTATACCATGCTCAAATTCAAGCAAATCAATCCCCACACCATCTTCACCCAAACAACCTTGTGTTGGAAAATTCTGCCATGTTTTAGGCTCAATTACATCACCATTCTCGTCCAAAATTTCACGGGCATATTCAACAATCCCAGGACAATTATCAGTTGCTGTAATCTGACGTAAATAATTAGTCCCACATCCGATAGTGGGTTCATCAAAACGAATATAACAACCTCCATCACCTGCACTTATGATTGAGTCGGCAGCATAATAATCAAATGTTGGGGCTTGTACATCTTCAATTACAATGGTATGTATGTATGGAACTAGATTTGTTAATTCAACGGCATCTTTCACTGTCCAAGTTACATTATACTCCCCAATGGGCAAATTTTGGAAATTAAAGTCTGTATCATCACCAGTGGTGGCTGAAGGAGTAGTATTTATACTATACGACAATGAGGTACAGCCACTAGAACAAGTATCTCCCTTACAAATATCAACAGCCTCAGGAATTGGCACATCAAATAACCAACCGTAACATTCACTTGATTCGTTTGGAATTGTAATTTTTGCATATTCACAAAGTGAACCTGAGTTAAAAGTAATAGTGAATTCATCGAGGTTCATAGCACCTGTAAAAACCAAATAGATTTTTTGTATGCCCGTTACTTGATTTGTAATTGTTCCAGTAAAGTTTTGATAATTATTCCAACTACCTGTAGAATTAACTGTACAAGAACCAATTTGTGTTCCAGCGGTGTAGTTTTCATCATCAGCAACCCAGATAGCAAAAGACTCACTTCCACCATATTCACGTGAAGCACGAACCTCAAATCCTGTAATTCCTCCAGCTAAGTCAACATTATAATATCCTGCAAAATCCCCATTATCTATCCAACCAATAAAAGTTCCGCCATTACCAATACCATTATTATAATCAAGAGATTCAGCTTGAATTGTGTTTGTTTCAGAACTAGCTGCTCCACCATTGATACTAAACAATTGCGAAGAAACCACTCCATTATCGCTAGTAAATGTTGCTGTTGCTGAAAATGAACCAGAAGCAGGTGCAGTATAAGTTTGCACTCTTGAATTTCCTGAGCGATCCCCTTCCCAAAACCAGCTTCCACCGGTTGAAGGTTCGGGTATAAGGGAAATGGTTTCACCCTCGCTAAGGTCAAAACAAGCTGTTTGTGTTGTATCAGTACCATCCGTATAAAAGGGTACTATCATTTCAGAATTATCGAAAACAAAAACAGGGCGTTCTGTATCAGTAATAGTAATATCACCAGTTGATTTAGACACAGTACAATCAATAATATTTTGAGCATTAACAGTTAACTGGTCGGTATTATCAAGCGTATTACCCCATTGGACTATAATAATTGAATCGTTAGGTAAGCCCCGATCTAAACGTGTTGCATTGGTCATTGAAGCCCAGCTCCAATAATGAATTGTGTCTGATAAACCTTGAACTTTGTAGCTTACAATTGAAGCAGGACATACCTCTATATCGTACAACCCTGTTGAAGGTAAAGGATCAATTTGTACAATTATTGGATCTGGTATAGCATATACTGTAACTGTCCAGATATAGATTGACAGGCACGATTTATTCCTTGCAAATGGAGCTTCAACCTCACATTTGAGAATTCCAGTAAAATTTTCATTCGTTCCTGCCAAACTTGTCCAATCGACATTCGCCGTTTTCCAATTGGTGGGTCCATTAATTTCTCCGCCACCACCATCGACCAAGTCAAGCGACCATGTATAAACAACTGGCTCATCTTCGAAAGTATCCACTGAATCTACTGGATTTGTATAAGTTACATTAGCTCCATAACATTGACTATCAATATCATTAATTGTTGTAGCTGGTTGCCCTGAACCAGGAAACAGTTCCAATATTTCGCCATGTTTAACAGAACATGTACCATAAGTTATTATTAAACTCACTGCTAAGTCGGCTTGGTTGTTTTGATCGGCACTAAAAACAGGATTCTTAAGATCTGACGTTCTTGCAAAAACACCTGAACTATTTTCAAACACATCGAAATACTTATCATCGTAATCAGACGACCACGAACCATTTCCCTGTTTCACCGAATCGAGATACCAAACATAAGTAAGAGGTGTCAAATCCCAAACCCCTTCTCGAACCTGAGCTTCCCAATAACCTCCAACACCATCACCACATCCTGTTACTCCAATAGAATAAATTTTTAGGAAAGACTCTATAGTTACATTACAAGTATCGGAATTCGTATTCCCAGAACCATCTTCGGCCCATAGTACAACTTCAATTATTTCTTCGGAACATGTATTTAAAGGAGGATCGAGTAATTCAGTCCACATGCTTGTAATAGCACAATTATCGGAACTTCCGTTATCTATAATATTCACAGGAACTTCCGTAGCATCGGGATCAGGAATGTAGATTGTATTTCTAGCATATACATTTGGTTTTATTGTATCGATTACAGTAATGTTAATATCAGTACATGTTGTTGAATTCGAATATCGGTCGGTGGCAGTAAGTGAAATAACACGTGCACCTAAAGAATCACAATCGAAAAACGCAGAACTTGGAGTTAAGGTAATAATTCCATCAACACCATTGCAATTATCGCCTGCATCAACCGTTAAACTATCGAGTATTAGTTGACGAGTAAGGTTAATTATGCCATATTGGTCAAGCGCCAATTCAATATTATCCCTACAATTAAGGTTAGGACCTTCATTATCTTCCACGATAATTTGAAACCTGACACTGTCTTTATTTCCAATATAATCTACTACGGTTAAGTATTTGTTGACTTCAATTCCTAATGAATCACAACCAATAATGAAATTTTCTTGCCCATCGATTAAATAAGATACAATGGAACAGTTATCAGAACTACCATTGTCGGCATCAGCTTCAGCATTGATGGTTGCATGACCAGTATCATCGAGTGTTACAGTAACTGTTTGTGCTCTGGCTACTGGTTTAATATTATCATCAACAGTAATTAATGCATCGCATTGGCTAATGTTACCACTAGCATCTTCAGCAGTAATAATTGAAGTAACCGGAGAAGCTTGAAGGAAAGCACAATCGACATAAGCTTCGGGAATATCAACACGAACACCGTACACTTCAACCTCAGCTAAACACAATTCATTTTTAGAATGATCCTTCCAAATTCGAACGTATTGTGCTGTATCGCCAAGCGTTTCGCCCATATGAACATTGACATTCCATGGATTAATTCCAGGATTTTCCCAATAATCAGGACCACCACTATAATAGTGTTTCAAGTTTGGGGCATTGGCTGTCCACCAAGCATCATCACGATTTTTTAATAATGTATTGGCTGCTACTGATGTATAGGTTGCATAATCGGGAAAGTCTGCTCCATACTTAGCCAGCAAGATGTTAAAATCTAAGAGTTTCCCATCAACATTCCAATCGATACCATCCGTACCGAATTCATTATCGCCACGAGCTTCATCTTCAATTCTATCGTAGATGATAATGTTATCAATTCGGTATAATCCTTCGAGGTTAATCTGCCACCATTCGTAATCTTCTGTACTTCCTGTACTGTTGGTATTATCGCCCCATTGTGTTTGCGTATGGGTTACGGTACAAGGAGTTTTAAACATACTACCATATGTACCACCATCTCTTGCTCTTGAAGCAGGCACATCTTGTTCACAATTAGTTAGTTCATTAGCACTATAGCTAGAGATCATGGTTGCTGTTTTTCCTAAGGCAACATTTGCAAAGGCAGCACCTTGCAGAACCCCATACACCTCAACCTCGGCTAATTGAATAGGACCAGCGTTGGGTGCAATGTTTTCAATTGTTATAGTTTGCCCCACAATAGGTGATGCTATGTTAATAGGAATAGTGTATGAATCCTGCTGACCCTTATCATTCGTATAAACAGTAGTAGCATCTATTTTTACAGTAAAATCTGATAGGTTGGCTGAAGGTTCGGCAGCTAATTCGCTTAAATCGCGGTTATAAATAACAATGCGTTTGATGTCGTAATTTTCGCCTAAATCAACCGACCATGAAGGTGATGCATCTGCTTTCGAAACGGAGCAATCGTTAAAAGTATTGGTTGTATTTCCATCAACAGCCAACGAAGCTTCGGGGCTACCAGCACCACATGCTGTGTAATCGCCAGTCCAAGAAACACCATGACTTGCACTTTTACCCAAGGCAACATTGGTTGCAATTGATATGGATTGTAAATAACAATTGTCACCTAAAGCAAGGTCGCCAAATAAATCAACTGCATTAAGTATTCCATTTCCACCTTCATCAAGAGTAACGGTATAAGGACGACAACTTGAAAGAGGAACAATGTCATCAATTACAGTGATTTTTTGATTTAATGTGTCGGAATTTCCTTCTGAATCAAATGCAATCCAGCGCACTTCAGTTAAACCCAGACCTAGATCTTCACCGGCAAGAGAGTTTGTTTCATTGTAATTATTAATAATATAATCAATACCACAATTATCAGCATCGTCATAACGAGGAACAAACTCGTCACCTGTTACTGTGTATGCACAAGAACTACCACCAGCATTACCGAGCATGTAAACCTCATGAAAACTATCTGCAGCTTCATCTTTAAATACTGGATTTTCATCATCCAGAATCAAATAAGTTACGGTAGTATCGGTAGTATTTTTACCATCGTAAACGTGCCAGGTTACATCAATTTCTCCTCTTAAGTTTAAAGTATTCAAGCTAGAGCCACTGCCAATATCAGGGCTATCGTAGGTAGTACTCACAACTCCACAGGCATCAGTAGACACTGGATCAAGTTCACCACTAAATGGTCTGTACCAACAATCGCCCGTAGTGTTTTGAGCAGGACCTGGTTCATAGGGACTGGTCCAACTTGTATTTCGAATAATTGTACTGTACAATTCCTCTCCTGTATTATCGTGATTTTTAAATGTAACTACAGGGGGGATATTATCCGAACTTTCTAAGGTAATGGTTTCAGGTAATTCATTTACGCAAAAAATATCGCGAGCAATAACATCGTAATCGCCACCTCCCAAACCTGAATGATAAGCCAATGAGTTTTCGGTATAATCAAAAATATCCCATTCGTAGGCTTTATCTTGCCAAATGTATCCGGCTGGGATAGATATTTGTGCCCCGTTGAAGTTCTGAAGAGAGGATGCCCCTTGTGAAATCATTGGGAAATTGGCTACACAATATACTGTGGTACTAGTAGTATCTACGGGTAACTTTAATCGCTGGTTCAAGAAAATTTCTTCTTCAGACAATGCACGTTTCCACACTCTGGCATTGCGAATAAAACCTTGCAGTTTTGTTCCTTCACCAGCTGACGCTAAACGACCAATTCTGATTGGTGCACCAGAAGCATTTGCCTCAACACCTCCGTCAACACCAATATCATCAACTGAAGCACTTGCAATTATACCACTGGCATTGTGTATATATAAATTTACTTCACCATCTGAATTCCAAGTTCCTGCCACATGATACCAACCCTTATAACCAAGTCCTCCAAGTTCAAGATAGGTACCAGTATCTGAACCTGCTAAAGCCGTTGCACCGTTCACCCTTAAGGCAAGGGTTGAATTGTAAAGTTGTAAAACATAATCGGTGCCTTTACTTATGATACCTGCATTTGTATTAACAACACCAATTGTATCGAGATAAACCCAGGCTTCAAGCGTACCATCGGTAGTAACTTCATCGAGCGAGGCATAACTTACATTTAAACCTGCGCTTACATCAGCATCACCAGGTAAGTGAAGGCAACCATTTTCATCGCCGCCATAGGTAATTAATTCAATACTTCCGTCGGTATCATCGTAACATTCGGGTTCAGTAAATGCAGGATCAATATCTAAAGCATCGGGTGGAAATAGTACAACATCCCCTCCAGAATAAGGATCAGATTCACACCCATTCACACTAATGCTTACCGAATAACTACCCGATGGTATATCTTGAATAAACCAATAGTTACTAGTATCACGAGGGTCGATTCCATTGTCGAGTATATATGCAACTTCACTTATATCAATAGTTCTATCCTTTGTAATTTTGTAGATCATTATTTGACCATCACTAGCACCATCACAAGAGGTACCGGTATAAGTTAATCGTTTAATAAAGGGGTTGGTTTGAACATATACACGGAAGGTATCACTAGCCGTTAATCCATAAGCGTCGGTAACCGTCCAAATGAGGTTATGATAACCTTGAGATATTGTAATTGAATTATAATCTGTAACAGTAATACTATCATCACCTTCGGGGTTGTTATTGGGGAATATCATATCCACAACTTCTGTTCCATCTAGAAACAAACTCAATGAATTTAATGAATCAGTGCCATCAGATTCAAAGTTATCGGCCACATCGGGTATCTCCAATTTGAAAGTTGGAGATACATCGCAATGAGTTAAAACGGTAGTGTCGGAAGGTAAAATAGTAACAAAAGTAGGTGGAATCGTATCAATTAATTCGTATTTAATGGTTAGAATAGAATCGTTCGGATCTGGAAATTGGTTATCTTCTGCTGTCCAAGCTATGGATTCGGGGTTATTAAGTTCTATAACTAAACCATCGACCGTAGTAGTAGGACCAGCGTAATATGCATTCGCAGTTCCACATACATCCCATGCAATTGGGTCGACAGTACCGTCGGTAGAAATATCAATTGTTTTAGTAGAATCAGGATCACTCAAATAAAAATAACGCGTAGTAGGAGGAGAATTTACCCATACTTCAACCTCGTATAAAGCGATTGAAGCAGGAGAACCAGAAACGTCTTCAATTCGAATAAATCTACCTATACGACCTTTTGTGTCATTCACCTGTATTTCGTGGTAAGTAGCTGTTCCAGTAATATCAGGCAAAGCAGTAAAGTCAGTCCCATTTTGCGAATAGGATATCCGGAAATTAGTCATGTTATTTACAGCATAAATCCGAATTACATGAAAGGTATAAACAGCCCCCAAATCAACTTGCCACCAAGCACCATCAATCGATGATGTTTCTGAATATCCAGTAGTATTCAGCCTACCATCAACAGAAAACGAAGGATCGTTTACCGTGTCGATCTGAGATACAGAAGCAAACAATGCCTTGTTCCATAAGAAGAAAGGATCATCGTTATCGCCACTTAAAATCTCATAATCTTCGAACACTAAACCACAACCCATAATGTCAACAACATTTAACCTATAAGTACCTCTATCTAGATCAATTAAGTCTAAATCAGGCATCTCACCAGCTTTGTCCCAACTGAATAACAAGGGTGCCTGAGGAACCCGCGTTGGACTTGTTGCAAATCGCGCCCACGCCTCATTCGCTCCAATTGTATTAATATCTCCTTCAGCATCGAGTAAGTCGGAATATGCAGAAGCAGCAGAAAGCGAACTTGGATTGTTATTTAAAATCCATCGATGAGTTCCACCGCCTATACCTGCTCTAAGCATAGCATCAACAGCCGATGAATCGAGAACAGTACCTTCAAAAACTGCCACATCGGCAATTTGCCCTTTAAAAAAAGAGGCACTAGAAGTAGTTCCAAAAGTATCTGAACCTGAATCAGATTTTCTTCCAATGTACCCATACCTTCGGGTTGCAACATCGCCAATAAGGCCAGCACCATCTCCTACAACAGTTGTTGGATATCCATCAACAAAAATACTCACATTTGTTCCATCGTAAACCCCCACAATTAAGTGCCATTCTCCATCGTTTACATCCTGGTCGCTTGTAACAATACCATCTGGAGTTTGAAATCTTGCTGGACAAGGACCAGTTCCAATTGTTACTCGTAGTTGGAAATAAACCGATTCATCGAACGAGATGATTGGTCCATTGTTAATGGTTTCTGTTGTTTTAATCCAAGCTGCAACCGATACTTGGCTCATGGTTTCCTGGTACGATAAATTAAGCGGTAAATAATCGGAACCAGAAAATGATAAAGAGTTGTTCAGAGGTAGTAATGAGGCTGAAGTGATTGTAATTGTTCCATCTTGACTATCGAAACAATTGGTGTGTGAAAGTGTTAAACCAAAGTCATCATCGTCTGTACGAGCAACTTCATTCTGACCAGGTAATGGATCAAGTGCTGTTGCAGAAGGATAAACAAGGGTAATAGCGTAATTGCCAGTTTCTTCGGTAGTTGTTTCATTGCCAGGAATCCAGTCAGTATCTTCGGTATAGGTAACAAGCATTTTAACATAATAGGTCGTATCCTCTTGTGCAAGAGCACCAAGACCACTAAAGGTTTCTAATGAAGTCCAAGTAGTTCCATCATCGATAGTATATTCAGCAGTAGCCGAAGAAGAATGGGTAACATCGTGTACATAAAGCGCTCCATCGGCATAGGTTGCACATGAAGGGTTGCGCCAAGCAATGTTATCGATAGAAATTGGATCGTCAACAGTAATTGTAAACGTTAAAGATGAATCTAAAACACCATCGGAGTAGGTCCAGGTAACAAGGTTGTTTCCAACATCTAAAAAATCGATGGTAGTGTTAGTCGCGAGTTCGTCAACAATATCGACAGATGTTGGGCGGTCAATTGAAAAAGTAAATGCCGCAACCTGTGGACAACCATCGTCTGAAGGGTCCAAAGTTGGAACAGGCAAGTCAAATCCATTGCGCTGCGAATAAGCTAAAACGAAATCGGGAGATGCAGGCAATTCAAATCCTGGTTTTTCATTCTGTACTGGATTTTTAAAAACACTCCAAAGACTATCGGTACAATTCCATTGACTGCTTTGACGCACGGCAACCCAAGCTTCAGCTAATGGAATATCATCCCAATGTACGGTAATCCAAGAATCACCTTCATCAACATCGCTTGTTCGAACACAAGAGAAATGAAATCCAGAGTTAAGAGGCAATTCATTTGTTGTGATATCATAATCCTTCCAAGAACCTGAATAAGCAGTAATTATACCTCCATAAACAGCCCATTCAAATTCATTATCACTATCATTTCCAGCATCAAGAACAACAGCACTAACCCTGTAAGTAGAATCAGAGGAAGTAGCTGGAGACGATGTACAAACATAACCTTCAGTTGTTGTTAAACCTACACCACCAGGCAATGAGCCCGGTAAACTAACAGGCGTAGTTTGTGCGTTTACATTAACTGCAAACACTAGCCCAATAACCATTAGAAAGTAAGTATAAATACCTCTCTTAAACATCCACCAATTTTATAGTAAAAACACAAGTCTTAAATATAATATTTTTTATTAAAACAGCTTAATCAAAATTGTAAAGACAATGAATAGCAAAGTAAATAAAATAAAGAAGAAAATAAGAAAAAAACATCTAAATGATAGCTGTTTATATAAAAAAAAAGGGTTTTCCCTTACTTGTAAAAAGCAAATAAAGAAAGTATGTTAAATAAAAACTATAAGTTAGATGTAAACTATAAGCTGAAAAATAAAAATTGGAAGGCGAAAAGGCAGAAGACGGGAGATGGGATAGTGGGAAAGTGGGAAAATGGGAAAGTGGGAAAGTGAGATCGTGGGATCGTGAGAAAATGGGATAGTGAGAAAATGGGATAGTGAGATAGTGGGAAAATGAGAAAATGGGAAAATGGGAAAGTGGGATAGTGGGAAAATGGGATAGTGGGAAAATGAGATAGTGGGATAGTGAGAAAGTGGGATAGTGAGATAGTGGGATAGTGGGATAGTGGGAAAATAGGAAAGTGGGAAAGGTGGAAGAAGAAAGGCAGAAGGCAAAAGGGAAATAGCTTGTCATTACGGCTTTTCGAGGAATCCCATCAATTGAAGAACGGATTTGACTAACGTCGATTTTTAATTCTCACCACG
>JAQIBQ010000220.1 GCA_027859005.1 Prolixibacteraceae bacterium
TAAGGATAAAGCATGTTGAAACAATTAATTACAGTACTACTTTTACTTTTTGTTGTTACTCTTTTTGGACAATTATCTGAAGGTGGATTTCCGCTTGAAATTTCTCATATAAAGTCCCAAGGGCTTGAAACTTCAATTGTAAAAATGCCCAAAGTCGATGTGCAAAAAGAAAATGAATACATTTCAACCTTCGATTTTGAAAAAGGAGGTAAATATGCACATTCATTCGATGTTGCTTTAAATACTGATAATTCAGGGACTTGGTATACTTCGGAGTCTTATCGGATTTGGCAACTTCATATTCAATCAAATGAGGCAAAATCGCTTCACCTTATTTTTACAAAATATAACTTGCCAATAGGGGCTAAGCTATTCTTATTCGACCCACAAAAGCAAACTATTTACGGCGCATATACTTCGCGCAATAACAAAGCGTATAAAAAATTAGCGGTGTCTCCTTTTCCTGGTAGTGAATTAATTATTCAATACGAAGAGCCGTTGAATGCATCTTTTTCTGCAGAATTGGAACTTGGTAGTATTCATCATGATTTTATTGGAATTATTTCCTTAAAAAACAGAATAGGGAAACGTCCTTCGGCTGCGTGTAATGTGAATGTAAATTGCGAAACTGGAAGTGAAAAAGAACTATTACAACGAGCTGTAATTCGTATAATAGCAAAAGGCGAAATAGGAACTGCCACCTTAATTAATCCAATTGAAGGCAGTAATGATAAACCCTACATCATTTCAGCCTATCATATTTACGATAAAGGAAGTTCAACTTATTCTTTAGAATCGATAGCCGAAGAGACATTATACGATTTTAATTACGAAAGCCCGTTTTGTACCGATATTAATGGATACGATTTACAGTCAATAAGTGGATCAGTAATCCGTGCAGCATTCGATAGTCTTGACTTTATTTTAGTAGAATTGAGTGAGGTGCCACCACCAACTTTCAGACCTTATTATGCTGGTTTTGATGCCAGTGGTGCAGTTCCATCCAATAGTTTTGCCATACATCATCCCAATGGCGATGTGAAAATGATTACGCAAGATGATGGCATTTGTGATTCACTCAGTTATGCTAATTCCTACTTGAAATTTGGACATTGGAAAGTATTGAATTGGGAGAGTGGTACCACCGAGTCTGGTTCTTCCGGATCGTCTTTAATTGGAGCTGGAAATCGAATTTTTGGCACCTTAACAGGTGGTGCTGCATCTTGTACTAATATCTCATACGATGCATTTGCAAGGTTAGATAAAATGTGGAATTATAAATCAGATACCGATAAGCAACTCAGTGCTTGGCTCGACCCAAATTCAACGGGAAAGCGAACGAATGATGGTTATGATCCATATTTGGCAGAAAACAAAAGCTGTACACTTATTAGCAACTTTTTGATAGATGATGAATTGAAAACAAGTTCAGACATAATTGATGTTTCATCTTTTACTGAATTGGCCGAAAAATTTTCACAAACAGAAACTGCCGTTTTATCAGGCGTCGCAATTGGAATTAAAAATAAGGTAATGAATTCGGTTAATCCCGAAATTACAATACGAGTTTATTCTGGAGAAGAATTACCAGAGTTTGACGAAAAACAATACAAATTCCAAATGAACGATATTACTGACAATGCAATGAATTATTTCAGCTTTAACGAAGCTCTTACCATTGAAGGTAGTTTTTTTATAAGTGTTTTAATTAACCAAGGTGAAGATAACTTAAACTTGTATCAGTCGGGTTTCAGACATTATGAAAATGCTAAAACAATGTTTGTTAAGGAGAATGATGTTTGGAAATCAATGACCGAATTTTCACCTGATAGTTTTGGTGCGTCTCTGTTAATGCAAGTTGATATTTGTAGTGCATCGTTTTTTCAAGATGTGGATTCGACAAACGATGCAGTCAGTTTAATCAAACTATATCCTAATCCTGCAAGTGAATATTTGATAATTGAATTTATTGAAAGCAGATCCGAAAATGAACTTACAATATTCGACATGACTGGACGAAAAATGATTTCGAATTGTTATGAAAATAGAGGATACAGTGAATTAGATATTTCGGCATTGATGCCTGGAATTTACATCTTACAGGTTAAGGTTAACAATAAATCGGAATCGACTCGTTTTATTGTAAAATAATTGTAGCTCGTATTAGGTATCAAGATTCTATGTTTAAATCCAAATAAGAGTCTTAATTATTTTTTAATTTTGTTATTTCAAAAAGGAAGTATTTTTAATACTATCCTGCGTAGGGTGAATATATGTCACCCTACT
>JAQIBQ010000227.1 GCA_027859005.1 Prolixibacteraceae bacterium
CGAGAAATGAGGTGGGTTTTCGGGTTGTGTTTGTTCAGAAGTAAGACTAGGACAATGACCAATCATGATCACATTTGCAAAAACTGAATTTTTGATAGTCGCATTTTTACAGTCGCCCAATTGTACACCTCCATGCCTACCCACGGTATTAACTGCAGTTATGTGGTCGAAATACAAGTAATTGATGTGAGTATTCATGTTCCGCATAATACGGTCAGTTGTATTGTATACGGTACTATTTTCGATTACTAAAGTATCGAGATAAAGGGCTTCTGGGCGCAAATCGATAAAACGACCATTACCACCAAATGCTGTGCGGTACCCAATGTTCCCAACCGTACAATCGGAAATGTAAATTTTAAGTGAATCGGCACGTGCACATACCGCTGCAGCACGGTCACCATCCCATGTGCAATTTTTATAACGAATAGTCGAACCGTTTCCACGGCATTCAATTACCCAGTGCTGATAACTTCCATCGGGAAGATATCCGTTAACAGCCAGGTTTTCTAAGGTTAAATCGTTGTACGACCGTATGTAATCCAATCCATACGTCCCATCAGACTTCACTGATCCTTGAATCTCAGGCAACAAACCTTCGCCCTCTTCACCTCTAATATGAAGATGGAAATCGTAGTTTTCAATTTGTTTCCCTAGGAAATAGATTTGATTACGCTTTAATTCAAAAATTACATTTGGATTCGTTTTACGTTCGGTAGAATCTTGAACAATTGCATAGTACAATAGATTTTCATACAATACAGGATCATCCCCAACAGATGGATCCCATCCGTCTACTTTCACAATTCGGGTTTCCTGAGCTAGTCCGCTTAATGAAATTACCAGCAATAAAACAGTGGCAATTATTAGGTAAATTTGTTTCATCGAATTAAGTATTTTGTATTGTTAGCGTATTAAAATTTATATTTCAAACCAATATCGAATGTTGTACCGTACCGGTTTTCAGAAGTTACATAATCGGGTTTCCAGGTATAACGTCTTTCGCTTTCTCCTGTTATATTGGCAATGCTTGCCATAAGCACTAATTTTTTTCCAATTTTTTGTGATATACTGGCATCAAAACGCAAGTGATCATCGACATAATTATAGAAGTATTCGGTTGTCTCAGTGTTTCCTTTACTACTAAAACCAGTGAGGTAGGCTGCCTGATAAATGGCTGAAACACGTATTGAAAAACCCTTTAAATCGTATCCAAGTGAAACGTTTGTAATCCAGTCGACCTGATTTGGTAAATCTGTTTCGTTACTTTCGTATTTTGATGAATCGGCTAGGAAAACCATCCTACGTGTTTGCCTGTCGTAATATTCGTAAGGTTGAAAAGTAAACGAATAAGTTTGCGACCACAACCGCGTTGCATTAATACTGAGCACCAAACCACTTAGAGGTTTCGGCAAATAACTGAAGTTAGTTTGTAAATCAATCTCCAAACCTTTAACTGATGAATTATCGAAATTCATGTAGTCTTCCTGAACATCGTATACTTGAGCAGGATAGCCTCTTTCAACAGCCTCTTCGATTGACATCCTGCGTGCAGTTTTCGTAAAATAGTTATCGAATTTTTTATAAAAGCCACCTACCGATAACAAACCGAACTTGTTGGAGAAAAACGACATGGAAACATCGTAATTCCAGGCATTCGTATGTTTTAAAGCGGTATTACTTTGATAAACAATTCCATCGTTCAAATCTAAACGTACTCGTGGAGCCAGCATCTGATATCCAGGACGAGCCAATGTTTTAGCAAATGAAGCACGTATATCAAACCATTCGGTTGGCTTCAATTTTAAATGAACGCTAGGCAATAATTCACCGTAATTTTGCGTGGAAGTAGAATCTACAACCTGACCAGATTCACCGTGTAAGTCGATATCGGAATAAAATCCGGAGTAGCTATTATCCGATTTTTCGTAACGAAGACCAGGAATTAAAGTAATTACACGTCCAATTTTCAATTTAGACATTACATAGGCTGCCATCACTCTTTCATTGGCCGAATATTTCAGATACTCCTCATTATATACCGGGTCTAGCTCATCTTTTTGTGTTTCGTACCATTCATCAACCTTATCGAAATTAAAAGATGGATCAATGGAATAGGTTCCATCCCAAAGGTTTTGTTCTTGTCCCTGTTCAATAAAATTGTTTAAACTGATCTTATCGTATACGGTTAACTCGGTTTCATTGGGCCAATTCTGAATGGCACGGTCAATGTAAGCTTGATCGAGGTAATACCAATAAACCTGTTGGTGATTGTGATCGTAAACCCGATCGTCGGCCGTTATTTTTCCTCCTACTTTAATGAAACCAGCCAATTTATCACCCAGCGTAAAATCGTATTTGAAATCGACTGCTGCCTGTAAATTTTTATGATCGTTGCCTGATGGAGAAAAATAATACTTTTCCAACTGAGCATCTTTGTAATTATCAATTCGTTTTGCATTCAATGCTTCTGGATTGTTTTCCATTGCAGTTGCTTCAACACCACTATACTGAATAATCTCGAGAGAAACATCGTAGGGCTTATTGTTTATAGTATGACTTCGAGACAATCGCCATTCAGCCTCAATGCCAGCAAAACGCTGTTTACCCGACAACAAAGTCTGTAAGGTTGAAACGGTACCATAGTTATGCGTAGGTAAATGAAAAATTCGGCCAGCATTTTCCAAACGATTCTGAGATATGTATTTATTGGTATATCGGCCACTGTACAGGGCTTGAGCCATTATATATCCCGATTCATATTGATAATCGAGTTGAGCACTTCCACCAAAACGCTGAATCATTTTTTCTTCATCGGTAATGCGCAAATTCGAAACCAATACATCTCCCTCATCAATGTTGTTTTTATTCCAGGATACATTGATTCGTTCGGAACTACGGTTGGTATGTTCGTAGTTGGCTTTCAACATAAAACCTAATTTTTTATTGAAAAACCTACGACTCAAATTCAAGGAGCCTTTGTAATTTTTAAATTCATCTTTTAAGCTATTGTAACCACTGTATACTCGAATTTCGGATACTGGAATGTCTGGTGCTTTGGTAACACCAAGATTAATTACTCCTCCAATAAAATCACCGTCCATATCAGCTGTTGGTGATTTGAAAAGCTCAATATTCGAAAGCAATTCAGGTGATATCATACTCAAGTCGACCGAGCGATCGCCGGAACCGGTTGCAGGAATTTTCACTCCATTAATGGTAACCGAAGTAAGGTCTGGGCTCAAACCCCGAACAACAACTTTAGTTGCTTCGCCACCACTACGCTGAACACTTACTCCCGGCAAGCGACCAATGGCTTCGGCTGCATTTACATCGGGTAACTCTCTAATTTTATCGGCGGAAACCACATTGGTTAATGCATCAGAGTTTAACTGCTGATTAATGGCAGCCCTTTGCCCCATCATTTGAGCAGAAATAACCACTTCCTCCAAGCCTACGGCATCAACACCCATTTGGATATTAAGCTCTGTTGATGAGCCATTACTGACGTCTCTTTCAACAATTTGCTTTTTGTAACCAATAAAGGAAACAACAAAATTATAAGATCCAGCTGAAACATTCATCATTCGAAATGCACCGTTCATATCGGTTACTGTTCCTGTAACTGTTCCTTCAATTATAATAGTTGCACCAGGTAATGGATCACCAGTAAGCGCATCGGTAATCACTCCATATACTGAACCATTTGCTTGAGCCACGGCAGTTGCATGGATTAAAAAGAAAACGGTAAAAAGTAACAATAAACGTTTAAAAACTAATTTCATAGTATTATATTGAGATTTCGTTAGTTTAGTATTATATAGAGTACTGCAATAAGAATTAAGAACAGCACTACAGCAAAGATGAGTTCTGGGAAAAGTTTTTTCCATTTATTTATGCCCGTATTATTTCCTTTTTCCATGGGTATTGAATTCGACTAATTTTCGAATCAAAAATGCTGGAAAATGGTCATTAAGCAATAACAGAATTGTTGCAAAAAGCATCAAATAGGTTGCATACGATAAAGAATTCGTTGCATATTATAAGTGATGTTGTGGAAATTAAAAGAGAACAATCAATTATTGCCTCAAACTGTATTCGCGAGGAGTATAACCAGTATACTTTTTAAATGTGGCTATAAAATGTGAGGCCGAATTAAAACCAGTTTTTGAACCAATTTCATTAACATTGTTCTGGCCTTCGTCCAGTAATTTCTTCGCTTCCTTTATTCTTTCGGCACGAATATAATCACTAGGAGTGCAATCAGTAATCGCTTTAAATTTTCGGAACAATTGACTTCTGCTCATGTTTAAGGATGCTCCAAAATCTTCGACCGAGAAACTTTGGTTCGCAATGTTTTCTAAAACAATATTTTCTGCTTTTTGAAAGAAAAGCTCATCAATAGCATTGGATACCATCTCAACTGGTTTAACTTCAAACTGATTGGAAAAACGCTTTCGTAATCGGTCACGCTGTTTGATTAAATTCCAGATTTGTGCTTCCAGTACCTCCATATCAAATGGTTTTTCGATATAAGCATCGGCACCGCTATCCATGCCTTCAATTTTATGTTCGTTGGCTGTTTTTGCCGTTAATAAAATGACTGGAATATGACTGGTTATAAAGTTTGATTTTAAAGCAGTACAAAACTTAACGCCGTCCATCTTCGGCATCATCACATCGGAAATAACCAAATCGGGTACAAATTTATTGGCACAAACTAAGGCTTCTTCCCCATTATTGGCTTCGATAACCTTAAAACCTATTAGGTTATTTTTCAAGAATTTCCGTAACTCAACATTGTCTTCAACAACTAAAATATGAATTTCCTTTCTTCTTGATTTGAGAGGATCAATTTCAGAACTATATTCTTTCAAAACATCACCAACTATTACTTTAGGCATTTCAATCTCATGAGATGAATCATTTCGCTCCCATGACTCATAAGCCTCTTTATCGGTCGGGATAAGCACTTTAAAACAGGTTTCAATTCCGGGACTACTGCTTACGGAGATTTCACCCTTGTGCAATCCAATCAGATTTTTTGAAAACGACAGACCAATTCCAGTTCCCGTGATTATATCCTGCCCCGAATTATCACTGTAAAAACGGTCAAAGACTTTATCAATTTTATCAGCAGGAATACCTTTCCCATGATCTATTACTTCAATGATTGCTTCACCATTTTGAATCTTTGTTTTAATGTTAATAACCGAATTTTCGTTCGAAAATTTAATAGCATTGGAGAGTAAATTAAAAATTACGCTATCTACAATATTATAATCGAACCACTGGATGCTATTGCTCCGACTATCACCTTCATATTTGAGTTCAATTGACTTATTCATTGAAAAATCATGAAAACCCTTGGAAATTTCCTGAATAAATTCGGATAGATTACCGCTTTGTACCTTCAGACTCATTTGATTGTTTTCCAGTTTTCTAAAATCCATTAGTTGTTTCAACAAGCGTAGAAGTCGAATTACATTCGTATGCATGGTAGAATAAAGGTATTTCCGTTCTGCAAGATTGGTCTCAGGTTTATTTATCAACTTCGATAAAGGAGAGGAAATTAAGGTCAAAGGTGTACGAAATTCATGGGAAATATTCGTGAAGAAACGGAGCTTAAGCTGATTCACTAACTCTGTTTTTTCTCTTTCGTGTCGCTCTATACGCAGCAAGCTCTGTTGTTCGATACGATTCACAATAATAAAATAGAATCCCATTACAACCAGCCCAATTACTATCAAATAAAGCATATATGCCCATTTCGTTTTCCATGGAGGAGGTAGTATGGTTAATTGGATGGAACGACCGTTTTCATTCCAAATATTATCGTTATTCGAACCCGTCACTTTAAAAATATATTCACCCGCCGGAATGTTAGTATAGGTGGCAAATCTATTTTTACCTGCATTGAGCCAATCATTGTCGTAACCTTCCAGTTTATAACGATAACTGTTGTTTTCAGGTGAGGTATAATTTAAGGCTACAAATTCGAAAGTAAAATCGGATTGAGTATGATCAAGTGTGATTAAGCCCGTTTGATTAATATGTTTTTTTAAAGGAGAACCATCCGTTTGAATGGAAACCGATTGGTTGGCAATTTTAAAGTCGGTAAAGTGAATCTCGGGTACTAAAGG
>JAQIBQ010000228.1 GCA_027859005.1 Prolixibacteraceae bacterium
GTTTTCTTGTTCTTTTTTCTCCGTTTCGTACTTCGTTTTAATATCTTCAATTTGTCGATGTTTTTCAGCGTTAAATATTGAATCTTTTAATACTTTTCCTTTTTCAAGATAAGTATAGGCCTGTTCATAATTTTTTTTCTTGAGTTGGAGATCAGCTAATGATTCATAAATTGAAATCAGGATATGATAGAATTTTTGCTTTTGGGCCATAAGAGCAGATTCTAAGAGCAGGGGCTCTGCATTCAAATAATCTTTTTGTTGAAAATAGGTATTGCCTTTATTGTAAATAGATGTGGTTAAACCGTTAACATCTCCAATTTTTTTTTGAAGAATAATTGAGCGATCGTAATAGTCATGTGCCGCTGAAAAGTTATCCATTTCAGCATATACTTTACCCATGTTGCAATAGCTTTGAGCTAATCCATAATTGTGGCTTAAATCGTGGTAATTAGCTATTGCTTTTTGGTAAAATGTAAGTGCCATTTCATAGTCACCACGTTCGTCATAAATCACTCCTATATTATTTGCTACCAATGCAATTTCTTCTTTTAATCCTGCTTTATCAAAAAACTCGACAGCCCTAATATAATTGACCAAAGCCTCATCAAATTTCTCCCATTTCCAATAGGTTGTGCCAAGGTTATTCAGTGCATAGGCAATTCTTTTCTGATCCTTAATTTTTTCTGCTATTTCAAGCGATTCCTTGTAAAATAGTACTGCAATATCCGATTTTGACGAAGCATTATTTAGGTATCCCAAATCAGACAAAGCTTCTGCTATTTTTGAAGAATCCTTTATCGAACGATAATAATCCAGGCCATCTTCCATATTCTTAATAGAAGTTTCGAGCTTCCCCAAATAGCCGTTTGCATATCCTATTGCTTTTAATGCAGCATATTTCAAAGTATCGTTTTGTTGTTGGTCGGCCATATGGAAAGCCTCTTCAGCATAAACCAAAGCATCGGGAGTAGAATGATATACACTCGCATTTGATAGCTCAACTAATGTTTTTGCTCTAGTCAAGCCTTGTTGAACCAATATGCAATTCTTAAGGCTATCAATTATTTCAATCTGTGAAAAGACAGGATAAGTAAAAAATAATGCAAACAGAATTAGAATCTGTAGTTTTCTCATCGTTAATTGGGTGAAGGTTAAGATGAAATAAAGTTAATCAAACTACGCTTTATGTTGAATACTCGAAAGTAATTTTTTTTTATTACAAATAAAAGGCCAAAAGATAGCGATCAATTATAACAACACATTATCAATAAATCTTCAAACTTTAAATTAAAACCCTTCGTCAATCAATAAATGTCAATTACATTTCAATCACTTTATTATCTTTGCCAAATATTTAAAATATGGGAAGAATACTTGCTATTGATTATGGACGTAAACGAGTTGGAATTGCTGTAACCGATCCTTTGCAAATGATTGCCAATAAATTAACAACCGTTCGGGCTCACGATATTTTCGATTTTTTAGCCGAATATTTTTCCAAAGAACAAGTGGATTGTGTTGTCGTTGGCTATCCTAAAACATTAAGAGATGAGCCCTCGGAATCGATACGATACATTAATCCTTTTTTAAAACAATTTCAAAAAAAGTTTCCTGAGCTTAAACTTGAACTTGTAGACGAACGTTTTACTTCGAAAATAGCATTCCAAACCATGATTGATGCTGGTTTAAAAAAGAAAGACAGACAAAAGAAAGAGTTGGTAGATGCTGTAAGTGCAACCATTATTTTACAATTTTATTTAGAACAACAACGAAACACATTGAGATAGAATGATTTTACCAGTTACCGTATACGGAGACCCCAAATTAAGAAAAGTTACTCAAGCAATCACAAAAGATTACGAAGGCTTAAGCGAATTGATTGACAACATGTTTGAAACCATGTATAACGCCGAAGGAGTTGGCTTAGCTGCACCACAAATTGGCTTAACAATTCGCCTATTTATTGTTGATGGATCGCCAGCTGCAGAAGACGAACCTGAGCTTAAAGATTTCAAGAAGGTTTTTATAAATCCTGAAATAATTGAAGTTGATGGAGAACCTTGGGAAATGGAAGAGGGTTGTTTAAGCCTACCTAGCATACGTGAAAAAGTAATGAGAGAGGAACAAGTTACTATCAAATACTTTGATGAAAATTGGAAAGAAATTACAGAAACATACAATGGCTTTGCTGGCCGTATCATATTGCATGAATATGATCATCTGGAAGGAAAGCTATTTATCGATTACATCTCTCCTCTTCGAAAGCGTTTACTAAAAAGTAAATTAACAGCCATTACAAAAGGAAAAGGAAATGCTGCTTATCGAACAATGATTCCAGGTTAATTATTTCAATTCATAAGAGAAATTCAAGTGTTCATTAAGAATACGAAATTTTTCATACATATTTAACTCATTTTCACTATTTTGATTGAAAATGAGCCCTCAAAATAATATATTCGGAAAAATTCCTTTTCTTCGGTATGTTGTTGCATTCATACTTGGAATTTTAATAGGTGGAGAAATTAAATTTCAACCCATTCTGTTATTTAGTTGTATTGTATTAATTGCATGTACATTTCTTTTAAAAATAGCACAAAAGAAAAAAACATCATTCAAACTACCAGTATTTAACTATTTAACCCCACTCCTTTTCATCTCATTTGGCACCATCTATTCATCGTATTACCAACAAACAATATTTAGTAAAAAAATACCTGAATATGGAACCTACATTGGTACAATTCTAGAAAAGGCACCATCAACAAGAAACAGATTCAAATATTCACTTAAAATTGAATCTGTTAAAGATTCGACATCTATTATTCTTCTAGACGAAAAAATTGTAGCATACATTTCTGATAGTATTTCGAATGAAATTCTAAAACCAGGAAATAAAATTCAATTCAGGACTAATTTATACCAAATTACTAATTCAAATAACCCCGGTGAATTCAATTTTCAACGTTACATGTTTCTGAAAAAAGTAAGGTACCAAAGCTACTTAAAGTACCAACCAGAAATTCTCCCAACTAAATCAAA
>JAQIBQ010000239.1 GCA_027859005.1 Prolixibacteraceae bacterium
CATATTCAGATTCAAATCCCAGACCATAGCAAAACCGAACTGATTGCCCTTCGATACCATAGATTTCACTTAAATGGTATACTAGAGTAAATCAATCAAAGTAAAAGAGGGCGATGCCGTTTTACAGGGTGACGTGCTAATCGAAATATAGTCTTATGGATAACAAGTATAGAAAAAGTATTGTTGCATTTCTTGCAATTGCTATCCTGCTTACTTTTCAGTCGGTTTTTGGCTGGATGGATGCAATGGCTACAAGTACAACAAGCACAGCTGCTTCAGCCGGTATAATGGATGGGGCTTTGAATGGTTTAATGACTTTTTGGAACTTTACAGGGTTTGCCAATTTCGATATTCGTAATCTGATTATGATTGGTGTAGGTCTGTTTTTCATTTTCCTGGCCATTAAATACGATTACGAACCTTTGTTACTGGTACCCATTGGAGTTGGTATTTTAATTGGGAATATTCCATTTTCGCCAGGTTATAAAATTGGTATTTACGAAGAAGGTTCAGTATTGAGTTACCTCTATTTTGGGGTGAAACAGGGAGTTTATCCTCCGCTAATCTTTTTGGGTATTGGAGCCATGACTGATTTTTCGTCACTCATCTCTAATCCAAAATTGATGTTGTTGGGTGCAGCTGCTCAGATTGGTATTTTTGCCACATTTATTGGAGCTTCTGCATTAGGATTTTCAGGTTCTGAATCAGGTGCAATCGGTATTATTGGTGGGGCTGATGGTCCTACTGCAATTTTCTTGTCATCGAAACTGGCTCCTCATTTAATGGGAGCAATTGCAATAGCTGCTTATTCATACATGGCCTTGGTTCCGGTTATTCAACCACCTATTATGAGGCTGATTATTCCTAAAGAAGAACGTCTGATAAAAATGAAACCTCCTCGTGCGGTTTCTAAAATTGAAAAAATTCTTTTCCCAATCATTGGTTTGTTACTTACAACATTTATTTCACCTTCGTCTTTACCTTTGTTGGGGATGTTGTTTTTCGGTAACATACTGAAAGAATCTGGTGTAACCGAACGTTTGGCCGACACTGCCCGTAACGCGATGATCAATATTGTTACCATCCTTTTAGGAGTAACAGTTGGAGCATCAACACAGGCCGATATGTTCCTGACCTTCGATTCCATGAAGATTTTCGGATTGGGTGCATTGTCATTCATGGTTGCCACTGCTGGTGGTTTGTTGTTTGCCCGTTTGATGAACGTGTTCCTCAAAGGCGATAACAAAATTAATCCGCTTATCGGTGCCGCAGGTGTTTCTGCTGTTCCCGATAGTGCACGTGTAGTTCAGGTTGAAGGATTAAAGAGTGATCCAAACAATCACCTATTGATGCACGCTATGGCGCCTAACGTTTCAGGTGTTATTGGATCTGCAGTTGCTGCAGGTATTTTATTAAGCTTTTTAATGTAGAAAGAATAAATGTTTATGATCTGAAAACGGATTGTCTTTTCTAAGGCAGTCCGTTTTTTTTATGGAATTGATCAGAATTTTATCGAATCAACAATTAAAACGTTACGATGTAAATCAGCGTATAGAAAGATATAAGTAATAATTTAGATTGGTTTTTGGTAAGGAAGATAAATAAAACTAAGCACCATGAACCTTTAAGTAATTAAAAAATTATAATTGATAAAATTTAAATACGACATTATATCTGTCGTATCTTAATCACTTTTAAACAATAAAGTAAATTTTAGTTGCCAATTCTCACTGGAATTATTTCAGCGTTCCAAGCATCATATTTATTGTGAGTGTATACTTTAAGGGAAGTATTTGGATTCCCTTTGATCCAAATAATTGATGTATCGGTTGCTTTGTTATTTGTTTTTAAGCCGCCTATTGCCTCAATAAGCTTAATTTCACCATTCGATGCTTTTAATTGAAGTGGTTATAAACGAGCGTTGGATTCCAAAACAAGTACCTCTTCATTTAATTCAATTTTGGTTGTTGTTTGTTTGTATAGGAATTCAATTATTTCATCCATAATAAAATAAACTAGATCGTTTACATTTTTGAAATTATCCAGTTGTGGTTCGTGTCCTTTTTTATCAAAAACGATTAGTTTATTTTCAATATTCAACCTATCGAGTTGTTGATGTATTGGTTGCGATCCATAAATTTTATTCATGAATAAGCGGTTAATTCGAAATGGATTTTTAAACGGATAACTGTGGTCAATTGGTACGATATCATCTCTGTTTCCGTGAAATGAGAGCACTGGGATTTGTTCATCTTTTTCGATTATACAAGTATCAGTAACTGCTCCCCACATGCTGCACACTGCTTTTATTTCAAATTTATTTTTGAGTTGATTTCCACTCGATTCAATTGAGCCCAAATCAGTTTGTAATCTTGTTGCAAAAGTACTTTTGGGTCGTTCGTTGTTATCTAAAAATGCCGTATTTAACACTGCCATTGCACCGGCACTTGTTCCTGCTACATAGATTTGCGAAGGATCAATTCTATATTCATCTGCTTTATTGGAAAGAAATCGCAAGGCAGCATGAACATCTTGAATCGCTTTGTATCCACTTCGTTCAATTTCATTCGCCTTTAATTTGAAACCCATACGGTAATCAATTGAAGCCACAACATAGCCCAATTTAGTAAGTTTATTTGCAAGTATCTGTTCCGTTTCCGCTTGCTTGTTCCCTATGTAAAATCCACCTCCGTGTACCAATAAAATAAGTGGTCGAATACTATTCGAATCAGTTTTAGGTTGATATAGATCTAGTTTTAAGTCTAATGATTTTTCAGCTTTAAATAAATTTACCATCCCTTTCGCTAATATTACAACGTAGGGATAGTCTAAATAGGGCGTTTCGGTCCATTGACCTTCTGCATTTCCATATACGATGTCTTCTTTAATTTCGATTTGGTCAAATATCTCTTCCTTATATCTTTGAAGAGTTGGAATGGCGTATTCGTTACGTTTTGTAAAATGAATTATTTTAGAATTTTTCCAAAATAAAATACTTCTTTTAGATTTTTCTAATTTCAGTTTACCTTTGAATCCATTTTCTAACATTTCACCAATTAGTGCACCTTCGTATTCGTCTGAAATAAAAAACAGCTTGTTTTCACGGAATCCAATTGAAAAGTAATGATCTTCTTCAACTAGGTTATTTCTATTATGAACGTAATATCCACTTGCACTTTCTTCATTTAACTCATTTACAACTAAAATAAGGTTGTCGTTTCCAAACTTCCCATCGTATATTCCTTGAGCTGGAAGAATTTTGTTTGAAATACCAACTGTACACGAATTTGATAGAAAAACAATGCATATAGCAAAAAGAAGGTTAATTGAGGTTATGCGCATTCTAGTTTTTGATTATGGTTTTAACGACTGTAATTTAACGAAAGTTTTAAATATTGGAATGAAGATTTATAAGTTATCTAGTATTTATTGAGTTGTGATAACTTCAGTAAATTCGTTTTTTAAGCTTACCAATGTAGTTAAATGAATTAAGTCAGCGCTGTACTTTTCTCCGTTAATTTTAAATCGATCGAAAGTTGCAGTTGCGTCTGAAACTACTGTTGTGTTGTATCCTAAATTACCAGCCACTTTTTAAG
>JAQIBQ010000257.1 GCA_027859005.1 Prolixibacteraceae bacterium
TACTTGCTGAACAATCCTTGAAAATAAGTGAAACTCACCTTAAAGAACTCAATGTTACAAAAGATAAATTCTTTTCCATCATTTCGCATGATTTGCGCAGTCCTTTTGGATCGGTTGTAAGCTTGTTGAGTATTATGGCCGAAAAAAATTCGGAATTTACCCTTGATGAATTCAAGCGTTTTTCACAATCGGCACTTAAAACAGCTCAATCAACCTATCAATTATTAGAAAACCTTCTAGAGTGGTCGCGCCTGCAAAGAGGGGTAGTACCATTTGACCCCAAACCAATTACTTTGAAAGAGTTTGCGGACACCCTCGATCCATCAATTTTTGAAATGGCTAAGAAAAAACAGATCGCAATAGACTATGATATCAAGAATGATTTAACAGTATTTGCCGATTCCATGATGTTGAACTCCATTGTGCGAAATTTGCTAACCAACGCCATAAAATTTACAAAACAAGGAGGATGGATAAAATTGAAAACTGAGCCTTATCAGAAGAACTTGGTTTTGATTTCCATAAAAGATAACGGAATTGGAATGGATGAAACAAGGCTTAACAAGCTTTTTCACACAGGAGTTAATGTTAGCAGGCCCGGCACCGATGCAGAACCCAGCTCAGGCTTAGGTCTAATTCTTTGTAAAGAGTTTGTAGAAAAACATGGTGGCAAAATTTGGATTGAAAGCAAAGAAGGTATAGGAAGTACATTTTATTTCTCATTACCACAATTAATTGTAAATTAATGAACTGAATCAAAAACCACTATACCATGACCGATCAGAATAAAACCAAAGAAGAACTCATTAACGAGTTACAAGAATTACGGCAAAAATATGATTCCTTGAAAATATCCACTGAGACTGATATCCGTGAACGCAAAACTACAGAAGAAGAGTTGCGGTATGTAAACAATCAAAAACTCGCCGAGAATGCACTTCAGGAAAACGAGGCAAGATATAGGGGTTTGTTACAAAATCTTGAAGCTGGAATAGTTGTTCATGCACCCGATACTTCAATTATAATGAATAATTCCAGAGCAGCAGAATTATTGGGATTAACCGGCGAACAGATGAAAGGCAAAGCTGCAATCGATCCGGCATGGAAATTCATAAACGAAGATAATACTCAGTTACCACCTGATGGATATCCCGTTAATCGGATATTAGCAAGCAAAGAACCGATAAAAAATCAAATATTAGGTATTTGTCATCCAGTTAAAAATGATATCGCTTGGGTAACTGTCAATGGTTTTCCGGTTCTAAATAAAAAGGCCGAAATAACCGAAATTGTCAACAGTTTTATTGATATATCAGAACGCAAAGTAGCAGAAGAAGCATTACTAGAAGCCAACTGGAAGTTTCGTGCACTTTTTGAAAAGGGGCCAATTGGAGTGGCATATCATGCAATGGTAAATGATGACCTTGGTGAACCAAAAGATTACTTTTTTCTTGATGCAAATGAAGCCTATCGGGAATTAACAGGTGTTGACCCACGTGGGAAATTAGTAACTGAAGCTTTTCCCGGCATTGAAAACGACCCTTTTAACTGGATTGGAACTTTTGGAAAAGTAGCCCAAACAGGTGAAACAATACATTTCGAACAATATTTGCAACCCAATCAACGTTGGTACGATTGTGTGGGTTATCAATACAAACCAGAACACTTTGTTGCTGCTTTTTTTGAAATTACCCAACGCAAAGTGGCAGAAGAAGCGCTGCGCAGTAGCGAAGAAAACTTATCCATCACCCTCCATTCTATTGGCGATGGAGTAATTTCTACCGATATAAAAGGTATGGTTGTGAATATGAATCCAATAGCAGAAAAGCTTTGTGGCTGGAATTTAGCCGATGCTATTGGCAAACCTTTATCCGATGTTTTTAAAATAATAAATTCCGACAGCCGCGAAAAGGTTGAAAATCCAGCTGAAATAGTAATTGAAACCGGCAAAATTGTCGGGCTTGCGAACCACACGGTTTTAGTTTCGAAAAACAGAAGCGAATACCAAATTGCCGACAGTGCTGCCCCCATCAAAAACAAAGATGGTTTGATTAGTGGTGTGGTTCTGGTTTTTTCTGATGTAACTGAAAAGTATGCCGCACAAAAACAAATAAAAGAAAGCGAGGAACGATTTAACCTTGCAATGAAAGCTTCGAATGATGGTTTATTTGATTGGAATCTTGAAACCAATGATATTTACTACTCGCCGGGATGGAAGAAAATGCTTGGATACGAAGATCACGAAATTCCGAATGATTTCGCTATTTGGGAAACAACAACAGATCCAGATGACATTAAGAAATCATGGGAGCTGCAGCAGAAACTTATTTCAAAACAAATTGATCGTTTTGTGATAGAGTTTAAAATGAAACACAAAAAAGGTCATTGGGTTGATATTCTCTCGCGGGCTGAAGCGTTTTTTAATGACGCTGGAAAAGCAATCAGAATGGTGGGAACCCATGTTGATATTTCCGAGCGCAAAAAATCAGAAAAAGAATTGATTAATGCCAAAGAAAAAGCCGAAAAAAATGAATTAGAGCTAAAAAAAGCACAAGCAATTACACACATTGGAAGTTGGTATTTAGATGTTGTAACAAATCAGGTTACGTGGTCTGAAGAATTATACAAAATGTATGGTTTTGACTCAAAAAAACCTGTACCTCCTTACACCGAACACATGAAACTTTTTACCCCCGAAAGTTGGGACATATTATCGAAATCACTTGAAAATACAAGGGAAAAAGACATACCCTATGAACTTGAATTAACTACAGTAAGAAAAGATGGAAGTAATGGATGTATGTGGGTTCGCGGGGAGACGGTTAAAGACAGTAATGGAAAAATAATTGCTCTATGGGGAGCTGCTCAGGATATTTCTGAGCGAAAACAAATTGAACATCAACTGCGACTAGCCAAGGAAAAAGCCGAAGAGAGCGACCGCCTTAAATCAGCCTTTTTGGCAAACATGAGCCACGAAATTCGCACCCCCATGAATTCAATCATGGGGTTCGCCAGTTTACTCCCCGAAGAAGAATCGAAAGAATTGATGTGTCGATATGCAAGCGTTATCGTGCAAAACTCGGAACAACTCGTTAGCTTAATCGATAACATTGTCATGTATTCCAAATTGCAATCTGGCTTATTTGTTTACAAACCAGCAAAGCTTAACGTTTCTGAATTATTGAATGATATTCAACAATCTTTTAACCTACCTATTTATCAGCAGGGCGTTAGCTTAAAAATTGAATGCAATAGTTGTGAAGCGACCCAAGTATATTCCGATTACGACAAACTAAGACAAATCATTACCAATTTGACTGTGAATGCTTATAAATACACTAGCCATGGTGAGATTGTACTGGGGTTTAACCAAAGAGACGATGGCTTTGAATATTATGTAAAAGATACTGGTATTGGCATTCCCATAAAAGATTTAGGCCATGTTTTTGAAAGGTTTTATAGGGGTAGTAATATCGACGAATCAAAAATGCGGGGTACAGGTCTGGGACTTTGTATTGTTAAAGATTTGGTAGAAATGCTTGGCGGCAAAATTTGGGTAGAATCCGAAATAGGGAAAGGAAGTACGTTCTATTTTACTATTCCAACAAAGGGCTGAGTTTAATGGTAACCTGATTATTATTGCACAAACTGCTTATGGCCTGACTGGCGACAGGGAAAAGACAATTGACGCTGCTTGCAATGATTATATCTCAAAACGAATCAAGAAAGATGCATTATTGGCCTTAATTATGAAGTAGTAAAATATTAATTTGCAGAATCGAACTTAGAAAATCTAACTAACGCTAGATGGAGGAAAAGTGAAATGGAAAGCGCTAAGAAAATAATCAATTTATTACTCGAAAAAAGAGGGTTTGATTTCACGGGTTATCGTCCTGCGATGATAGAAAGACGAATTCAAAGCAGGTTACGCAACACAAATTGTAAAGATCAAGAGGAATATTTTAGTTTTTTGAATCAAAATACAGATGAATTCGACCATTTGATTGATGCGTTCACTATAAATGTGAGTCGTTTTTTCCGTGATTCATTAACTTTCGACTACATCAGCAAAATAATTCTTCCCGACTTGTTTCTTTCAAAAGACCACGAACAAGATAACAATCTCCGGATTTGGTCAGCTGGTTGTTCTTTTGGCGAAGAACCTTATTCTATGGCTATTATCCTGAAAGAATTTCTCAAGAAAGAAAAATCGACAAAGAAAATTAACATTTTCGCCACTGATATCGATCGGAAAGCATTGGCATGTGCTGCCGATGGTTCATACAATTTCGATAGTGTGAAAGATGTTAAGTTTGGCATACTAAAGGAATATTTCACTGCCGAAGGCAATCAGTTTTTGTTAGATCCCGAAATACAGAAAACCGTTCATTTTTCGTTTTACGACCTGCTCGATAAAAAACATTTATCGCCTCCTGAAAGTATTTTTGGAGGCTTCGATCTGGTGTTGTGCCGAAATGTATTGATATACTTTGAACCTGAACATCAGAAAGAAATATTCAGGAAACTCCACAAGTCGCTAAAAGTAAACGGATACCTCATTTTGGGCGAAGCAGAAGTGCCAAATCAAGAAATTTTTCATAAATTAAAGCGCGAAACAAATTGCTGCAAAATTTATAGGAAAATTGGGTGAAGAGGGAATTAGCTATTCAACCACTCAACCATTTAAATACTCAGACAATCAATCAATCAATTAGCAGATCGACTAACATAAATAATAATGGAGAATCCTGAAATCAAAACCAAAGAAGAACTCCTTCAAGAGGTGAAAATGTTAAAAAGCAAGCTGGATGAATTGGAAAACCTTTCTAATGAACGATCGCGCCATGATGAAGCATTAAAGGAACGCGAAGACAAATTCAGGCGGTTGTTTGAATTATCGCCTATAGGCAAATCCATGACCGGTTTCGATGGGTCTCTGCATGTAAACAAGGCTTTTTGCGGCATTGTTGGATATACGGAAAAGGAACTTAAAGAAAAACATTGGAAAGAGATTACCCATCCCGATGATATTGCCGAAAGCGAAGAAATTGTACAAGCCTTAATTGATGGTAAAATAAACCGGGCAAATTATCAGAAAAGATACATTCATAAAAACGGGAACATTGTTTGGACCAGTGTAATCACTGCTCTGTTTACAAATAAGGATGGGAGTATTAATAGTTTCCTTACCACAATTATAGACATAACTGATCAGAAAAAAACAGAGGAAACGCTAAACAGTCAAACCAAAAGACTTTCTGACATACTCGAAGGCACCAATGCAGGGACCTGGGACTGGAATGTTCAAACCGGAGCAGTAGTTTTAAATGAAAGGTGGGCAAATATTATGGGGAAAACACTCGAAGAATTGGCGCCCATCGATATCAATACCTGGATAAACAGCGTTCACACTGATGATTTACCTACAGCAAATGCAGCCTTAGAAAAACATTTTAAAGGCAAATCGAATTATTTCGATATGGAATTCCGCCAGCCTCACAAAAAAGGTGGATGGGTTTGGGTAAACGCCCGTGGCAAAGTAATTGAGTGGACTGAAGATGGAAAACCTTTGCAAATGAGTGGAACACATTTGGATATTACGGATCGAAAGCTTGCAGAAAAGAATTCTCAGGAATCCGGGATGCTTTTAACTGAAATATTGAATACTATTCCAATCCGTGTTTTCTGGAAAGACCTCGATCTAAATTATCTGGGTTGTATTTTGCCGTTTGCTCATGATGCCGGCTTGGAGAAAACCGAAGATGTAGTTGGAAAAACCGATTATCAAATGTTTATTCCTGAACATGCGGAGAATTTTCGTGCCGATGATAAAAAAGTAATGGATACCGGCATTCCAAAAATTGGCTTTGAAGAGCCTCAGGAAAACGTTGAAGGATTTGATCATTGGGTACGAACCAATAAAATTCCGCTGAAAGATAAAACCGGGAAAACCATGGGTGTTTTAGGTACCTCTGAAGATATCACAGAAAAGCAGCAAGCCGAAGAGGAATTGAAAAAGTACCGTGATCAGCTGGAGATTTTGGTACAGGAACGCACCGCAGAACTGGAATCTAAAAATAAAGAGCTTAACAATGCCATGAAAGTTTTTGTTGGCCGCGAAATGACCATCCGCGATTTGCAGGCAAGAATTAAGGCACTGGGAGGGAAATGAAAAGAAAAGGTCATTAAGTAGTCATTCAGTAGTCAAGAATGACGCGAAGCCAATGATGCCCGCAGAGCAAATGACAGCAAAAGGACAAAATTCTAAAATTATGGGGAAAATTGAAATCAGGGTAAAAAAGTTTCTTCAGAAATCCCAGAAATCTTTGCAGCCAG
>JAQIBQ010000283.1 GCA_027859005.1 Prolixibacteraceae bacterium
CTCCATAGTACCAATTGAACGCTGGGAAATCAGTCCCATGAAAGCCAGCAAGTAGGGAAGGGAAAACATTGGTTCAGTCCAGTGGGATGCCTTAAATCGGGATTGTAATTTAGAAACATGGAATGTACCAGAGACAATGAAAGAAATGTCAACAGTTGAATTGCAAATAGCAGAGCGAGCAAGGAAGTTCAAAGGTGAAGCCCTAACGAACTTACAGCAATTTATCACCGTGCCAATGCTTGAAGAATGCTTTTTGAAGCTGAATAAAGGCAGCAGTGCAGGAGTTGATGGCAAATTGTGGAGTGATTATAATTTGTAACGATCAGAACGATTACCCGAATTATTGTCAGAGTTCAAAAGTGGAAAATATCGAGCACCGTTCATACGGCGAGTGTATATTCCCAAGGGCAAAACAGAGAAACGACCATTAGGAATCCCAACGATTGAAGACAAAGTTCTTCAAGAAGGAATACGAAGGGTTTTGAATCCCATCTATGAAGAAGATTTTAGATCTTTCTCTTATGGTCTCAGAATAGGTCGATCCTGTCATCAAGCCATTGAGTATATGTTTAAGGAAGTAAGTTTTAAAGGGATGCACTATATTATAGATGCAGATATTAAAAATTACTTTGGTAGCATTGATCATGGATTGTTACGAGAATTTCTGGATCGCAGGGTTAAAGATAGCGTGGTGCGTAAAATGACAGATAAATGGCTAAAGGCAGGCATTCTGGAGGATGAACAATTGTATTATCCATAAGAAGGCACGCCACAAGGAGGATTGGTATCCCCTTGCTAAGCAACATCTATCTGCATTATGTATTAGACGAATGGTTTTCAAATGAAATCCAACCGCTGTTGTTAGGAAAAAGTTTCATCGTAGGTTATGCTGATGGTTTTGTCTTAGGCTTTGAAAATAGTCAGGATGCAGAACGAGTAATGTCGGTACTTCCCAAACGATTTGCAATCCGCGCTTTCAAGTTCAGGATTTGTGACCCTGTTAAAATAATTGTTGTTTAGCCTTGATGCAATAAAGTAGACAAACAAAATCAAGGCTCCCTAAAAATCTTCTTGCTAGTTCTTGCAAAACCTAAGTTCGGACGAGTGATCTTCGAACCTACGATAGCTATCGTGGCTCAGCTTCCTGGTTTCACTAAGGTTTCGTTTTGAAACGCAATAACTTTTAAGGAGGCCAATCCTCTTATCATGATTGATAATACATATAAAAAACAACACAATTATACATGAGTCTATCTGTTTCACGAAACGAACATGTGTGTGGAGGCGTTAAAATGGAGGTGAGATCTTTGCTTCCTTTCCTATTCCCTGACCGGACGGGCAGGGAATAGGAAAGGAAGAGTCTATCTGGCTGAAGGATAAAAAAGTATCCGATTTTAGATTTCGAAAAACAAAATTATTCACCTCAATTTTGAAGTGATCCTCGATAAGTTTTGAGCACAAAAAAACCCGACTGAAACAATCGGGTTTTTTAATTATAAATAAATCAATTATTCTTTCTTTTTAGGTCTTTCCCCTCCAATACTATCACGCATATGTGTGTCAGCATCAATATTTTTGTATTTCATGTAATCCATAATTCCCAAATTCCCACTACGGAATGCTTCGGCCATTGCTAATGGAATTTCAGCTTCAGCCTCAAGTACTATTGCTCTTGCTTCCTGTGCTTTGGCAACAAATTCTTGTTCTGAAGCAACTGCCATGGCTCTGCGTTCCTCAGCTTTTGCTTGAGCAATATTTTTGTCTGCTTCGGCCTGATCCATTTGTAAGTAAGCACCAATGTTTTTACCGATGTCGATATCGGCAATATCAATTGAAAGAATTTCAAATGCTGTTCCAGCATCCAATCCTTTTTCCAGTACTACTTTAGAAATGTTATCAGGATTCTCTAATACCGTTTTGTGTGAATGAGATGAACCAATAGATGAAACAATACCTTCACCTACACGAGCAAGAATAGTTTCTTCACCAGCACCACCAACCAATTGCTTTATGTTAGCACGTACAGTTACTCTGGCTTTACAGATTAACTGAATACCGTCTTTAGCTACAGCCGAAACGGGAGGGGTATTGATCACTTTTGGATTAACAGACATGCGCACGGCTTCAAGAACATCGCGTCCTGCAAGGTCGATTGCAGTGGCCATTTTAAAACCTAAATCGATATTGGCTTTTTCAGCAGATACCAAGGCATGTACAACATTTTCTACATGTCCTCCTGCTAAAAAGTGCGCTTCAAGTTCGTCTCTTTTAATATTTTTAATTCCTGCTTTATGTGCTTCAATCATTGCGCGAACAATTATCCCCGGAGGTACTTTTCTGAAGCGCATCAATATGAGTTGGATCAGGTTGATATTTACACCCGAAACAAGTGCATTAAACCATAGTAAAAATGGCACTAAATAAAGAACTAAAATAATAAGTACAACGACTATAATTATTACTGCAACTGATGTAATTTCAATCATTAGTTTATTCGTTTATGGGTTCAACAATAACTGTATTTCCTTCTATTTTTAAAACCCGAACTTTCGTTTTGGGTTCAACATAACTTCCTTGTGATCGCGCTTCGACGCTTGTTCCATTAATCTTTGCTTTCCCTAGCGGTGCTAGTCTTCCAATGGTCTCGCCTTCATCGCCTATTTTAACTTCCTGTTCATTTACAGTAACTACTTTACTGTTGATGTCAGAATTGAGTATTATGGGTTTCATTGCTCTACCTTTGAAAAAGAAATAAAGCAAAACAGGAATGAATACGACAATTGATAACAATACCAAAATTCCTGCTAAACTGCCCCAATAGCGAAAGGTGAGAAATATGCTAACACCAAACGAAATTAAACCACCAATTCCAGCAATTGTTATACCTGGGATAAGCATGAATTCAACCAAGAGTAGCACAACTCCAAACACGATCAATAAAATTACGGTAACAATTTCCATGGCTAATTTTATTAGGGATTTTAATTAATTCTAGCTCTCAATTCTTTGTCGATAAGTGCTCTACGCATTGGTCTTAGTGTTTTGAAATTACCCTTTTTAATGTCGCATTGACCCTTGTAATGGGTAATCATAGCACATTGTGTTGCTTGTTCTTCTGTGTGTTCACATATTGCAATGAGTGCATCAATTACATAATCGAATGTATGTACATCGTCGTTTACTAAAACCAACAAATGTTCATTTTCAGCAGTTGCTTTTTCGGCAACTTTCTTCTTCTCTTTGTAAATTTCTTTAGTCATTGTTTGTGATTTCTCTGGCTTCACTCAAAGTTATTCTTTTTCCGTTGTTATAAGCAACAACAAAGGCATCTTTTACACCTTCTTGTCGAATTTGTTTTTGTAATTTTATGGCATCATCAAAATTCGATACTTCACCAACGGTGTAAACTACAATTCCTCGCTCATCGGTATACTTATTTATTTTCCTCAAAACTGAAAGCTTTTTGTACAATATGTCAACATATTCAGGTAAACCTTTACTGTAAGCACCAATTTGAATTTTATAAACAATACTAACTGGGGCTTCTATGTTAACATTCTGAATTGTATCCAATTCAAAAACGTCAAGAGTATCTATTTTGGTTGTTAACGCTATTGAGTCTTTTGTTACTATTCGTTCTTTAATTCCTTCAACCTTAACCGCTGTTATACTATCGTTTTGGAATTTTAATTTTTTCAAATCTTGTTCAGTACTATTATTCCAAAAAATCAATTCAGCTTTTCGTGCATTATAAAAGGCCTGATCGCTTTTTTCTTTTTTAATAGGTAGGGAGAGTTCTAAATTTAGTACATTTTGTGATATCGATGCTTTTTCATCTTCTTTTTTTGAGTTTGAATAGACTGTTCTTAAACGTTCAATTTCCAGAAGCAAATCGTTGAGTTCTTTTTTCTCTATCCAACCTTTTATAAATTCAGTTCTACCATCGGTTGTTTTAAACTGATCAACTTTAAGGTATTCAATTGAAGAAGATAGAATGAAACTAAAAATAGTATCTGTTAATTCGTTGGAAATTTGTTTTGTTGAAATTGATGCTTCGTTATTTTGTTCAATTTTTAAAATAGGTTCTGTTGTGATAATTGTATCTGCTTTTACAATTGTATCAACCATTTGATTTATTTCGGGTAATTCAATCTTTTCAGTTGTACTGTTTATTAAAGGTGAAACTGAATCTAATTCAGTATTTGAAATTATTACTGGAGAATCAATTATTGGTATCGTATCTGATTCAACAACATAAACTGAAACTTCTTCATTTGCATTGGAGATAACAAATGGGTTAACTCCTCCGTAACAAGCCTTTACTATACTTTTGTAATTAACATCTTTCTGGAATTTCTTTTTTGCATTTTCTGCAAAGCGGGTGTAGTATTTTTTAGCAACGTCAAAATTATTTAATGCATGGTAGTTTTTCCCAATATAGAAATAAACCTTGGGCGACATTTTACTAAGAGAAGCTTGTAATAACAATTTTTTTGCCCTTTGTCCGTATTGCATTGTTTCAGTTAAACAAACCCCTAAGCCATATTGAAACGTAGCGTCGTTTGGATACATTAAATTCAATTCCTGATATAGCGGCAGTGCTTCGGAATAATTTTCATCGGCAAATAGTTTTTTAGCTTGTTCTTCGTTTCCTTTTGCTGTTGATAAAATTGAAAGTGTGCTAAAAACAATTGTTAGTAAAAGGCTGTTGATTACTATATGAGTTTTGGACGTTTGCATTAAGGGAAAATTTATATTTTGTTGTTTTCGTTCTATTTTACTCGAGTTTTGTAAAAATAGCAAATAGATTTGATAATTAAACAGTCAATATATATATGAGCAATTTAAAAAAAGGCACTATCGCACCCTCATTCAGTGGGCTTAATCAAAATGGAGAAGAAATTTCTTTAGCTAAATACAACGGAAAGAAAGTTATTTTATACTTTTACCCGAAAGATAATACGCCCGGTTGTACGGCAGAATCTTGTAACCTGAACGATAACTACCAAATGTGGCTCGATAAAGGATTTGATGTTATAGGCATAAGCCCCGACAGTGTAGCTTCACACAAGAAATTTGCTGATAAATTTGAGTTCGGTTTTAATTTAATTGCCGATACCGAAAAAGAAATACTTCAAGCGTATGGAGTTTGGGCACTTAAAAAAATGTACGGAAGAGAGTATATGGGAGTTGTTCGTACTACATTTATAATTGACGAAGAAGGTAAGATTGAAGAAATATTTGAAAAAGTTAAAACCAAAGATCATACAAATCAAATACTAAGTACATTCGAATAATATGAGCGACGATAAAGCAAAAGTTAACAAGGAAAAGCTGAAAGCACTTCAGCTTACAATGGATAAAATTGATAAATCGTACGGTAAAGGTTCCATTATGAGAATGGGCGACCAAGCTGTTGATGATATTCCTGCTATTTCAACAGGATCAATAGGATTGGATTTCGCCCTAGGAATTGGTGGCTTGCCAAAAGGACGTGTAATTGCAATATATGGGCCAGAATCGTCAGGTAAAACTACGCTTGCTATTCATGCCATTGCTGAGGCTCAAAAAGCTGGAGGTATTGCTGCAATTATCGATGCTGAACATGCTTTTGATCCCTATTATGCAGCCAAATTGGGTGTTAATACTCAGGAACTTTTAATTTCGCAACCCGATAATGGAGAACAAGCACTGGAGATAACCGATAATTTAATTCGCTCGGGAGCAATTGATATTATTGTAATTGACTCGGTTGCTGCATTAACACCAAAAGCTGAAATTGAAGGTGATATGGGTGATTCCAGAATGGGTTTGCAAGCGCGTTTAATGTCACAAGCTCTGAGAAAACTTACAGGCACCATTAGCAAAACTAAAACTTGCTGTATTTTCATTAACCAATTACGTGAGAAAATTGGAGTAATGTTCGGTAATCCTGAAACAACTACGGGTGGAAATGCACTTAAGTTTTATGCATCTGTTCGCCTCGATATTCGCCGAATTGGCCAAATAAAAGATGGTGATGAGGTAAAAGGAAATCATACACGAGTAAAAATTGTAAAAAATAAAGTTGCTCCACCGTTCCGTAAAGCTGAATTTGATATTATGTATGGCGAAGGAATATCTAAAATTGGTGAGATAATTGATTTGGGGGTCGACTACGAGATTATTAAAAAAAGTGGATCGTGGTTTAGCTATGGTGAAACTAAATTAGGCCAAGGACGCGAAGGTGTTAAAAATATTCTTAGAGATAATCCTGAATTAGCTCAGGAATTGGAAGAAAAAATCCTTGAGAAAATGGCAGGACCTGCTGAAGAATAAGCTATTACAAATAAATACAATTTAGAAATCCGAATAATTAAATTTGTTCGGATTTTTCTTGTTCTTTAATTAGCGAAAAACGGAAAATTATAGCTCCTTGTTTCTCTGGTTCTTTTTTTTGAATCTATTAATCTTTAGGAACTCTGTATGGTTTGGTTTTAAATGGATATGCAGATTTATAATCGAATATTGTGAGAGCGATTAAAGATGAATTTTGTTTTCATAATTAGAAATGGAAAATATTTATACAAAAAA
>JAQIBQ010000349.1 GCA_027859005.1 Prolixibacteraceae bacterium
GAAATATACATCAGAAAATTCTTTTAAAGTTTCATTCAATAGTTTTACATATTTAAGATCGGTTGTTTGTTTAGCTTTCATAGAATATACAACAAGTTTGTGTAATAGAACTAATTGAATTGTGTACTTAGTGTAAGATTCAATATTTGAAGATTCAGTTAATTTAATTCGTTGATGTAAAAAATATTGACTTACAATATCTTGAAACTTTTCTTCATGAGATTCTTTATTATTAACCCAGCGTACTAATTGATTAATATCTTTTTCTGTAGAAAGTAAAGATATTTGATTCATCGATTTCTCAATGGTTTTAATATGTTCTCTAATTAATTCTATTCTTGTTGAATCTCCATATATACCACAAGGTATTTCGCAATGAGCATTACTCTTATTTGAGAAAAGCATACCCGTACCTAAAAGCAAGACAAATAATAATTTAGTTTTCATTTTGATGTTTTTAATGTTTATCTATTTAAAACAACAATGAAAGCTTTTAGTTTATTGTATTTTGAGTGTTTTAGATTGTATTATTCACGTAGACTTAGCTGGTTAAATAATTATTTTAAAATCTCAGGCATTTAAGAGCAGGTAAATCTGAGGCTAAACGCCTTAAATACAATACTTAAAATAAAATATATTTAGTATAACATTTACACTTTAAAAATTAAAATTGAATGATTTCAGAAGAAAATCTCTTTTTAATTTGTTTAATGTGCCATTTGTAGATAGGATTATTGCTTAAATCTAGTTTCTTTAAGTTTGGTATAGTAGCATAATCAAGTGGTATAATCTTTACCTGATTATTACTTAAATAAATTCTTTCTAGGGTTTTATGGTTTTTTATAGACTTGTCAAATAAGTCTACTTTATTACCCGATGCATTTAATTCGACTAAACTGGTCATTTGGTTCAGGGCACTACTTAATTCAATAATATCATTCTGTGCTATATTTAGCAACAGTAAGCTTTTTAGATTTGTAAACTCATTCGGAATAGATTCAAGCTCATTCATCTCTACATCAAGTATTTCGATACTGTTTCCATTTGTGAATCGCCCCAGAAAGCTATCAATGTTATTAATACTTAAGTTAATTTCCATAAGTGAATTAGCATTGAAAAATGATGCATTAACTGTTGTGAGTTTATTATTGCTAAGATTAATTGATGTAAGATTTCCTAAATTAGAAAAGTCAATAAGCTTATTTAGTTGGTTTTTAGAGAGATTTAGTTTTGTTAAATTAGACATTTCTCCTACCGATTCAGGAATAGATTGAAGTGAATTAGAACTTAAATTGAGGGAGGATAACATCGCTAGGCCCCCAATGTTTTCAGGTAATTCTGTAAGTTGATTGTCATTCACTTTAAGCTCGGTTAGTTGGGTTAAATTTCCAAAATCATTACTCAATTTCTTAAGTTTATTCTTTTCAGCTTTAAATGATTGTAGCTTTACCAATTGTCCAAATCCAATAGGTAATTCACTTAGATTATTCCAATCGAGGTCAATTTTTAATAATTTATTGAGTGAAACAATATCTGTAGGCAATGTTTCAATTTGATTAGAGAACAAATCTAATTCTACTAGCTTACTAAGCTTAGAGATACTGTCAGGCAAGGTTTTTAGTTGATTTTCAGCTATTCTAAGAACTTTCAGATTAGTACAGCTATATAATTCTTGGGGTATTTTCGTTAATTTATTACCACTTAAATCGATCAATTCTATCTGTTTCATTTTAGACAAAACAGAAGGAACAATGCTAAAATTATTGTTCCGCAAATAAATTTTTTGTAGTTTTTTTAATTTAGAAATTTCATCAGGCAAACTACTTAACTTATTGTATCCCAGATGTAAAACTTGTAAGTTCTTGAATTTGACTATTTGATTAGGTACTTCGGTAAGTTCGTCGTTTTCGAGTTTTAATACGACTACTGAATACGGATTGCTTAGTGCACTATTTAGATCAGTATAAATGGTTGCCTCCGAAAGCTGTTCTTCCGTTTTAAAAACAATTTGTTTGCTTGTTGAACATGAAATAGTCAGCAAAACAATGAGCATTGAAATCAAACGCACTAAATCTTTCATCATAACTCTCCTCTTTTTTTTGTGAAAGTTTGCAAAGAAAAGAATTATGAAGAAGCAAAGTTATTAAATGGCTTTAAAATTGTTAGAAATTACAATTCCTTAATCAATTTTACGCTTAATGTAACTTGAGTAATCTTTTACAATAGGTTCGTAGTCCTTATGGAAAAGGGGACTTGAGACAACGAAATCGGCTGTAGATCGATTCGTAGCAGTAACGATATTATATAATGCACAAATTCTTAAAAGTGCTTTTACATCAACGTCGTGTGGTTGTGGTTGCATTGGATCCCAAAAGAAAATAAGTATATCTACCCTGTTTTCAGCAATCAATGCGCCCAACTGCTGATCGCCACCTAATGGGCCTGATTTCAGTTTAGTAATTTCTGGTGGAATGGTATCGTTTAGTTCACATTTCACTCTAAGCTCCTCTTCAATTAAAGTGCCTGTAGTCCCCGTACAAACAAGACTATGTGGAGTCAATTCTTTCCAATTGTATCCGGCCCATTCAACCATGTCAACTTTTCTATTATCGTGAGCTACAATAGCTATGACCTTTTTTTTCTTTTTTAATTCTTTCATATTAATAGTTTTTTAATAGTTGTTGAATGGCATTTTTTTCAGAAATATAAGTAGGATCAATCCTATAATTATCGTATTTCTGTAGGTCATTCCATTCAACAATTTTCTTCAGTAAGCTTGTATATTCATAGCCTCTTTCAGAATATTTATTTAGGGCTTCGATTAACTCAAAAACATCTTTTTCTTCGTATCTTTTTGCTCTGAATTTCTTATAAGCATTGTGTCTTCCTAATGTCAAGAAATAGTGGCTAATTGATTCTGAAATGTTAGGGTATTTTTTGACGTATATAGATTGCTCTTCCCTGTCATACAACGATTTAATTACATTTGGATCGTTGGCCGTTGTCCAAATGCCAAATAAATTGTTTCCCTCAATAGCAAAACGCGAACTTCCCCAGCCTGATTCCACTGCAGCCTGAGCTAACACTAAGCTTGTTTGATGTGGTTTCATCCCTTTCAATAGGTTTTCTAATGAAGAAACCCTAAAGCGTTTCATTAAGCTATCGGTAAAATTTATTTCGTTTGATCTTAGTTCTTTTCCAGATTCAATTCTATTAATAATTCGCTTTACTTTCCGACTTTGATTTTCCATTTGAAAACGGACAATTAAGATTGAAGGTAAAACTTGATTGATAAATTGTTCTTTCCTTACATCGATCGTTGCAAACCTATCTACTATAAGAGAATCATAAAGTATTGGAACAACTAAAGAATCAGTAATTGGGATTACTTTTTCAATGCTATCGAGGTGTGTGTATTCAATATTCAATTCTAATTGCTTATCCATTTTTGACATTAATGCAAAAGCAATTATTAAAAAAGTAATTATAAGAAAGCTTATCTCGGTTTTTCTCATGTAAAACAATGTTACAATTCAAAACAAATATAGAAAGAAGACAAAAATAAGGGCACTAACATTCAAAAAAAGTTATTCAAGCTTTAATAACAAAACAAAAGAGCTGCTCAAAAACAAGTAACTCTTTCTATTTCAGAATAAAATATGTAATCTTAATTAGTATTGTGGTGAATATTTATTAACATACTGATTATCACGGAAATATAAAAATATCCAGACTGCTTATTTTGCTGATTATCAATTATTTAATATGTTTTTTTAACGAACTATTGTTAATTAAACTCTTCTTTTAATTGTTCGGTCCAGTCTGATATACGCTTCTTTGTCAACCGAGCTTGGTTTTCTTGGTCGAGACATAAACCACAAAATTGCATGCCACGTTCGGCATTTGAGCTTTCGTAAGTATAACCTTCAATTGAAGTGAAACCTACAACTTCGGCACCTTGTGCAGTCACTAAATCAGCAAAAACACCAATGCCATCGTTGAAGTTTTCAGCATAG
>JAQIBQ010000357.1 GCA_027859005.1 Prolixibacteraceae bacterium
GCTGAATAAATACATTGAAGAGCACATTCTGCCTGAAGAAGATTTTCTGAAAGAATTAGAACGCGAAACCCATCTAACTTGCATTCATCCGCGTATGCTATCAGGTCATGTTCAGGGTAAAATGTTGTACTTCTTCTGCAAAATGATTCAACCCAAAAATGTGCTCGAACTGGGAACCTATACAGGCTATTCGGCCATTAGCATGGCTTTGGCTTTAAACAATGGAGCGCAAATCGACACCATTGAAATTTACGACGAACTAGAAGAAATTATTTCAAAATACATTTCAAAAGCAAAACTACAAGATAAAATCACCAGTCATTTTGGCGATGCAAAACAAATTATTCCTACACTCAATAAAAGCTTCGATTTGGTATTTATCGATGCCGATAAGCGCGAATATTCGAACTACTACAAACTGGTTTTCGATAAAGTGAACCAAGGTGGATACATTATTGCCGACAATATTCTTTGGGACGGAAAAGTAATTGACCCCAACCAGAAGAACGACCCGCAAACCAAAGGTATACTTGAGTTTAACCAGCTTATTCAAAACGACGAACGAGTTGAAAACGTGATCTTCCCTTTCCGCGACGGAATGATGCTTATCCGCAAAAAATAAAAAGCCTCCCCTAACCCCTTCCAAGGAGGGGAATAAAAAACAAAATCTAAATTTTGAATGATACCGATTATTAATTTAAATGTGCCTTTAGATTGCTTCGCTACCAAAGCCACTTTGATTATATATCGGCATTAACCATTCTAATAAGCAAAATGGCTTTCAGCGCATTTTGATATAGAATTGGTATAACTTACATTTTTAACAATATTTATCTGGAGATGAAAAGTGTCCATCATCGTTTCACAGAAAAAAACTCATTATTTTCACTTCTCTTGCAACGCTTCACAATTGCTTCTGTCATTAAAAACTGAAAGCACAAAGCTTAAACAGTTGTATTAGCCTGCAACCTTAAAGCAAAATTCATTGAATCAAATAGTATTTCAGTTTTGATTGGAATAATAGCGTTCCAAAATGGAAAAACTATGCACAAATAGTCATGAGCACAAACTTTATTGAAATGAAACAAATTCTATTACTTGTAATTGCGATAACACTATCGGCCTTTACATTTGCTAATAACAATGCAGTATATACACAAACCGTAAGGGGTACAATTATCGATCAGGATTCGAAAATTCCATTAATTGGCGTAAACGTAATTCTTCTAGGATCAGAACCTATTACTGGAACTTCAACCGATGTAAATGGAAATTTCAGATTAGAGAACGTAACAATTGGGCGTATTAGTCTCAAACTTTCCCACCTGGGTAACGAAGAAAAGGTAATCCCAAACCTTACGGTAGAAAGTGGAAAAGAAACACTTCTTTTTCTGGAAATGATTGAATCGCTTGAACAATTAGAAGAGATTATTATAACCGGTGGGCGCAAGCGTGGAGAAGTTTTAAACGAAATGGCCTTGCTTAGCGCACGTACATTCACCGTTGACGAAACCAAGCAATATGCTGGTTCGCTCGACGACCCTTCGCGCATGGTATCGGCCTTTGCAGGTGTTAGCAACGACCCCGAAGGTTTAAATGAAATTGTAGTACGCGGAAATACACCAAAAGGAATTCAGTGGCGCCTGGAAGATGTTGAAATACCGAACCCGAATCATTTTGCATTTGAGAGTACAACAGGTGGCCCAATAAACGCACTAAGCAGCAACATGCTGGCTACGTCTGATTTCTATACAGGTGCCTTTGCCCCCGAATTTGGAAATGTTACCAGTGGTATTTTCGACATGAAAATGCGAAATGGAAACAATGAAAAACATGAATTCACACTTGGCTTAGGTGCTCTAGGCATTGACGTTGCAGCAGAAGGTCCTTTCAAAAAAGGATACAGTGGTTCCTATTTAATCAACTACAGGTATTCAACCTTAGCCTTAATCGATAATTTGAACTTGGTTGATTATGGTGGCGTACCCAAATACCAAGATTTAACTTTCAAAGTAAATTTACCCACCAAAAAAACAGGCAAGTTCTCAATATTCGCATTACTAGGAAGAAGTGGAATTGACATTACAGAAGAAGATAAAAGTGAAAAAACAGTTGGAGAAGGATCCCAATTCGGAGGATTTGGAGTTGTAGGTTTAAGTCATTTGTACCAAATAAACAGCAAATCGTTTATCAAAACAACCCTTTCAGCTTCGAACAATGGAACGAATATTAATTTCAGTTCGCTAATGGATGATGATACATTTATGGAAGTAAACAAAGCACATTGGAATAAAAATACTCTAACATCGATGGTGAAATACAGCAACAAAATTAATGCAAAACATCGTGTTATTCTTGGGGCAGAATACAAACATTTCTTTTACGATATGAAAGATGAAAACTATTTTGAAAAAGAAGAAAAGTGGAAAACAAATATTGGATTAACCGAAAATGCAGGTTTGTTTCAAAGCTACGCCAGTTGGAAATACAGAATTAGCAAAAACATTACTATGGTTAGTGGTTTACACTATACTAATTTCCTACTCAATAATTCCCAAGCCTTTGAGCCACGTGCTGCAATAAATTGGGATATTTCTAAAAAAAGTAAGCTGAGTGTAGGTTTTGGCAAGCACAGTATGCCCGAAAGTATTATTACTTATTATGCCAATGTTTACGATGAGCAATGGAACAAAAGTACTCCAAATACTGATCTCGATTTATCAAAAGCAAATCACTACGTTTTAGGTTTTGAACAACGATTAATGAAAAACCTGAATGCTAAAGTTGAATTGTATTACCAGAGTTTATATGATGTTCCAGTTGAAAACGATGTCACAAGTAACTATTCAATTTTGAATGAACAACACGGTCAAGTACTTAAAGAACTGGTAAACGAAGGCAAAGGAAGAAACTATGGGATGGAGTTTACTTTAGAGCGTTATTTCGAAAACAGTTATTATTTCTTGGCTACTGCTTCGTTGTATAAATCGGAATACAAAACAATGAAAAACGAATGGAGGAATACACGCTTTGATGGAAATTATGCTTTTAATTTTTTAGCCGGTAAAGAATTTACTATGGGTGATCCTGAAAAGGGTAGAATATTAAGTTTGAATACGCGTATTACCTACAACGGAAGTCGTAAACATTTACCACTCGACCTTGAAGCAAGTAGAGAAGCTGGTTATGGAATTTATGATTACAACAATGCATATACACACCGTCTTGACGATATTTTAAATGTAAACTTTACAGCAAGTATGAAATTCAATCGTCAAAATACAACCCATGAGATTATATTGGATTTTATGAATTTATTAAACGGGCAAGGCAAAGTATCGGAATACTATGATTATACAACTGAAGAAAAAATATTTGGGAATCAAATGTCCATTTTTCCCAATGTTATGTATCGAATACATTTTTAGTTCTCAAAAAAACATGTGTTGATTGACTGCTTAACCCGGTTTGTTCCTAATGATTTTATGGTTTAAGTTGGATGGAGGCTCGCCATTATTGGTGGCCCTTTTATATTTTAACAAATTATTGTGTTTTAGGGAACCGTTCTCTTTTTCGAAAGAACGGTTCCTTATTTTCGATAACAAATCTGTGTTATCTGAATAAACCGATAGGAAAACAGCTCTCACAGATTGCACGAATAACACGGATTTATGAAAATATAATTGCAGATGTTATTTTATATATAGGTATACATAATTACAGATGTATTGAAGAACATTGCATCCCCCCTCACCTACTTTTGTTTATATAATATATAGTTAATAAGCTTGTAGTGACCTGAGCTATTATTTCCTGCTTTGATTTTCTTTTTTTATTAAAAGCAAAGCATCAAGGGTAGAATTTAATTTAGAAGGATATGGAAATATGATATTGTCTTAATGCCTTAAAATTATGTACATTATGAAAACCATTCTATTTACAATGTATTTAATATTTGCTGCAATTATTTTGTGCGTTCAGGATACGATCTATTTTCAGCAAAGTGATTGTATTGTATCGGATAATGAATGGTATCAGGATATTAGTATGAAAATGATTATTTGTTCATTATAGGACCATTATTCTCAAATTGTTTTGTTAGCAATAAAGCTATTGTCGATTATAAGTCTGATACAATTGTCATTGATTTAATCGATTCAATTGAATCAAACTGTGGATGTACAATTTGTATATCCATTTCACTAAAGCCAAAGGCTGAAATAAATTATGTGTCTTTGAATGGTATTCTTTATAAAATTGAAGATTATCATTCTGCAAGTATAATGCGATATGAAAATAGGATTGCAAAAGTTTATTTATCACAAAATGATTTAATTGTTGAAGGTTACTCAGTTAATAAATCAATTTTTGTTTTAAGCATTCTTGATGTTTCAGGTTGTGAGGTACTTTCTACTAAGATTAAGATGCCTGACATTACCTCATATGATTTAACAGGCAATCCAAACGGATTATATTTTGTAAACCTGCAAAACAACAAAGAGAATTATACCCAAAAAATAGTACTGCAACAGTAAAAAACAGGAACCGTTCTCTTCCGAAAGAACGGTTCTTTATTTTTAAACTGAAATTGGGAGAGTTTATTTTATTGTTTCTAAGTGAATTCTTCGGGCAGCAACAATTCCACTGTTAAGTTCAAAACCTAATATAATCGCTAAACAGTTGAAGTAGGTAATTAACATCATAACAGGTAGTGCTCCAATCGATCCATATAAAGCATTATATTTTCCAAAGTGATCTATATAAAAACCAAAGCCCAAAGTTACGGCAATAGATAGTACAGTTGCCAAAGTTCCTCCTGCCGAAATAAATCGGAATTTACTTTTACGGGCAGAACCCAAATAGTATAAAAATGAATATGCAAAAAAGAATACCGCGAGTATAATAATCCACTTACCAATGGCAACCAAATAATAGGTCCAGTCTTGTTTCATGAATTCATGATCAACCAAAAAATTCAAAAAGGTTTGCGTAAAAGTGATCAATGTTATACCTATCGTAACCAACAAAGCCAATATCAATACTAAGAGAATGGCAACCAAACGTTGCATTATCCAACTACGAGTATCCCTTACATTTACTGATGCATTAAAGGCCTGAATTAACGAAACAATTCCATTGGTTGAAAAGAACATGGCCATAACAAAACCAACAGAAAGTAAGCCGCCATGTTTAATGGTAATAATTTCTTCTATGGTTTGTTGTATTATGGAATACACACTTGAAGGAACAACCGATTCGATAAGTAAAAGCAATTCGTTTTGAAAATTAGGAATAGGCAAAACAGGAATTAAAGTAAAAATAAAGATGATGGCAGGGAATAAAGCCATAATTAAACTAAAAGCAACAGCCGATGCTCTGCGTGTAATTGCCCCATCACGAATTCCTCGAAAAAAAAACAAACCTACATTGTAAATAGGTACTTTATCGAAGCCAGGTATTGTTACGCGTTTGGCCGTATTGATATAGGGAAGTAACCATCTTAGCAGCTCTTTTTCACGCGTTTTTCGATTGAATTTCATAAAATACCTGTAAGAAAATAATGATTAATTCGATTGTCGTTCAATTCTTAACTGATGAATAAAAGAAACTCCATTTTTTGCTTTTATAAGAAAATAAACTCTGAATTTTTCAGTTTCAACCTTAAGATTTCCAATGGCATAACTTGAACCGTCTTTACCTCCTTGGTGTATAATTGAAAAATTTTCGGGCGGATATTTTTTAAAGAAATCGTCGATAACTTGCTGTGCATGTGCCTTACTGTACACATTCTCGTTTTCTAAAACCACCAACTCAACATTCTGGCTAAAATGACTAGCTAACGTTGCTGCATTTCCCGTTTTCAAACTAAGAATTACATCATCGGGTATTTGTGAAAAAGCTATATTCAACAGCAAAAAAAACGCCCCAAAAAAGAAAATAATATGTTTGATTTTGTTTTTCATATTTCAAAAATATATAAGTGTTGAATTTACATATAAAATACCGAACAGCATTGAAATATGTCAAATTTTGAAATTTCAATGCTAAAGCTCTTTTCAAAAAGCATGCAAATTATTAAAAAATAGTGCATCTACTAATATTTTGTAAATTCACGGCAACATAGCATTCACAATTAAGAATCATTGATGTACAATTGTAACTGAAATAACTACAATTCTTTTAGCTTACTAATTATGAAACATGCATGATGAAAATTCACAAAAACGAGATGATTATCGCAAAGCGAGTTCCACGCGGAATCGCTGCTTGTTCAAAACAATAATTTTTGATCCAATAGATATACAGTAACTTACAAAAAATTAATCACGTGAAAATAACCCTACTCGTTATAGGAAAAACTGAAGCCGATTACCTAAAAAAAGGAATCGATATTTACCTGAAACGACTGAAGCATTACATTGGTTTTGAGCTGAGAGTAATACCTGCATTAAAAAACACTAAAAATTTATCGGAATTGCAACAAAAGCAAAAGGAAGGTGAATTGATACTTGCTCAAACAAAACCAGGCGATATTTTAGTACTCTTAGACGAAAAAGGGAAACAATATTCCTCAGTTACTTTTGCGAATTACTTACAGAAAAAAATGCTGGCCAGTACGCGTAGCATGATTGTTGTTATTGGAGGACCTTATGGCTTTTCCGACGAAGTATACCAAAGTACGAATGGCAAAATATCGCTTTCGGACATGACCTTCTCGCACCAAATGGTTCGCTTAATAGTAGTTGAACAAGTTTATAGAGCAATGACAATTTTAAAAGGAGAACCCTATCACCATCAGTGATTTGAAAGAAAACAAACCAAACAACTGAAATGAAATTACTTAAATACATACGTTTACCGTTGGTTTTACTGATCACCTTTGTAGTACTTGGAATAAGCTCCGAAACCTATGTGCTTAATGGTGGAATTCGTCAACAAGATATTCGAAGTTTTACACGAACCCTTCATCACAAACAAAAACAAATTGATAAAATCTTAAGCGATGTTGCAATAAAATTAGAGGGTTTAGATGATGAGTCAATAGATGACATATTTGAAGTATTAAAAAACGAAAACGAACTATTTGAGCATAAAGAGCTAACTGTTTTGGTTACCAAAAACAACGAATTGCTTTATTGGAGCGACCATGTTGTTGGTTTCGAAAAAGAAATTTCACAAGCCAATGAAGGATTTGTTCAGCTACCTAACGGATGGTTTGTACTCACTCGAGTTATAAAAGATGACCTAATAATAAATGGACTTGTTCTAATAAAATACGATTACAGCATCGAAAATGAGTACCTCCAAAATACCTTTGCCAAGGGTTTTCATCTGCCCGACGACTTTCAAATTCATTTTTACGAAACCGACCAATCGTATTCAATATACGACGAACAAAACAGATTCCTTTTTTCCATTGAACCTTCGGGCGTACTTCCTTGTATTTATAGCGATTTGTTTATTCCTGTATTTTTCTTTTGTCTGGCTCTTTTTTCACTATTCATTATTTTATACCGAATTAACACGCACTATTTCCATAAATATACCGAGCTAAAACTTATTCTGTTGCTAGGCTTTTTATTAGGCATATATTCCATAATGAATGTATTCGGGTTACCTCATTCGGTGTACATGCTTAACCTTTTTTCACCCAACCATTTTGCCTATTCTTCTTACTGGACTTCGCTGGGCGAATTTCTAGTATTTACAGTTATGGTCCTTTTTTGGGGCATCAACTTTATCCGTTCGTTTAATATTTCAGATAAAATTAAACGAAACAAAACGAAACGACGCTTGAGCTTATTTATTTGGTTGACACAAGTGGGAGTCCTTTTTGTACTCATACGCTTTATGATGCACACTCTCATAATGAATTCAAGCATTTCGTTTGCAGTATACCGAATTGAAGAAATTAGTTTCAATAGCTTTTTAGGATTTATTTCAATTGGATTTATTCTCATGGGTTTCTTCTTTTTTGCTTTACGAACAACACAAGTTTTCCGAAAATTCACCTCACAAAAAGAATTCTTGGTAATACTTACTCTTACCACTCTTGCACTTACTTTATTCTTTAGATGGATCGATTCGGGTGAAAGCCTACGTTTAAGTTTATTCTACTGGATTATTATGTCGGTTGGATTTTTTGTGGTTAAAAAAGGAGTATTACAACATCGTCTTTCTGTAATTGTTCTTTACGTTTTCATTTTCACATTTTTTACTCTCTTTAACCTAATTGGGTTTCAGGAAAAGCACGAAAACAGCATTCAGGAAATAACTGCCATCAATCTATCTGGAGAACACGATCCTACCGCTGAACTCTACTTGCGTGATATTGATTATCAGATTAAAACCGACACTTTTTTACAACAAAATTTATATCCTCCTTACAATTTTATTGAAGAGTACTTATCACAGAAATATTTTGGCGGTTATTTGCGCGAATACGACCTACAGTTTACGTTATGCCATGCAGGCGATAGTGTTATTATTCAGCCAGAAAACAAACTCGCTGAATGTTTCCCATTTTTCGAACAATTGTTAGGAAAAAATGGATCTGAAATACCTGGAATTAACTTCCACTTTCTTGATAACATGAACGGAAGGATTACATACTTTGGAAAGTATAATTTCGATTTTGAAACCAATCAGCCGTCAATTACACTTTACATTGAACTAAATTCAAAACTTCTTTCTGAAGGCAAAGGTTTTCCTGAATTACTGCTACCACAACATTCATTCGACAATCGAATGAGAAATAATTTTTCGTTTGCAAAATACAGCAAAGGTGAATTGGTTGACCGTGGTGGTGAATTTTTATATGCTTTAACTCCTCAAGCATATCAACTTTCGAACGATGAATTGTCTTTCAAAAAATGGGACGATTACGAACACTGTATTTACACCTTAAATGAAGATAGTTTTATTATTGTGAGTCGGCCATATATACATATATCCGATTACTTTATTGCATTCCCATATATATTTGTTTTTCTATTTCTGCTTTCGCTTATCGTTAGTTATGCAACCCGACCTTATTTCAAAATCACCAAAATTAGCCGCTCTTTACGAATGAGAGTTCAAATTTCAATTATTGGTGTTGTGTTGGTTACCTTACTAATTATTGGAAGTGGTACTATTTATTATATTATTGCTCAGTACCGTACTAACCACCGCCAGGATTTGATCGACAAAATCAATTCAGTTTCGGTTGAAGTAGATATGGTTATGGATGAAATTGAGGAATTAAACAATGAAACAATAGAATACCTTAGTTACGAATTAGTGCGTATCTCTGATATCTTTTGGACAGATATAAATATCTACGATTTAAGTGGAACGCTTATTGTAAGCTCACGCCCCGAGGTTTTCGATAAAGGTCTTATATCGGAACAAATGGACAATACAGCCATATATTATTTGAACAAATACCAGCCCACCCGATTTTTGCACAAAGAACACATTGCTAAAATGGAATACTTGTCGGCTTATGTTCCTTTACTAAATTATGCAGGCAAAAACATTGGCTATATTAACCTGCCTTACTTCACCAAAGAACGAGAGTTTAGGCAAGAAATAACAACTTTTATTCTGGCATTTATAAACATCTATGTTTTCTTGTTATTGGCAAGTATTCTTGTTGCTTATTTCATTTCAACCCGGATAACCGATCCACTAAAGCTAATACGAGAAAACTTGCGAAGTATGCAATTAGGTAAAAGTACACAACCAATTATTTATACCTCCGACGATGAAATTGGCGATTTAGTTTCGGAGTACAACAACAAAGTGGCAGAACTAGCGACAAGTGCCGATCTAATAGCACGATCGGAACGAGAAACAGCTTGGCGTGAGATGGCAAAACAAATAGCACACGAAATAAAAAATCCGCTTACTCCAATGAAACTGAATATTCAGTTTCTTCAACGATCGAAACCAAGCGAAAGCGATTACAACGAAAAACTTACACGTGTAACCGAAACCCTAATAGAACAAATAGATAACCTCTCGGCAATTGCTACCGAATTTTCAAATTTCGCCAAAATTCCAAAAGCCCAAAACGAAGAATTCTATTTGGCCGAACGTTTAAACGAAACACTAAAACTATACAATTATACAGGACAGGTAGAAATAACGACACGCTTCGAAGGCCATGAAAATTTATTGGTTTACGCCGATAAAGAACAATTCTCAAGAGCCATAATTAATTTGGTGAAAAATGCGATTCAGGCAATACCAAAAGATAGACGTGGAAGAATTAATATAAAATTACAGAAAGAAGGAGAAACTTCAATCATTAAAATTAACGACAACGGGAAAGGAATTCCAAGCGAATTAAAAGAAAGCATTTTTGTTCCTAATTTTACGACTAAATCGAGTGGTGCCGGACTAGGCTTAGCAATCACTAGAAATATAGTTGAGAATTTTGGTGGCAAAATTTGGTTTGATTCAATGTATGGTAGGGGTACAACATTTTACATTCAAATTCCATTAATACCAGAATAAAGAACAACTTTTCGTGATAAAATATGTTTTACAAATAGTAAAAAATAAACCATGAATGATTTTCATTTAACGGCCAATTTATTGGAGCGCTACATTCAAAAACCTTCAGATCAATTCACACTCGAAGACATTATTAATTTTGTTTTAGAGAAAGAAATTGAGATAATCAATTTCAGGTACATTGCCGATGATGAAAAATTAAAAACACTAAATTTTGTTGTAACCGGTAAAGAAGAACTTGAGAATTTGTTGAAATACGGAGAACGTGTGAATGGCAATGCCGTTTTTTCCTACCTCAAAAACAATCATCCCGACTTATACGTAATTCCAAAATTCAATACGGCCTTTGTAAATCCATTTTCCTCAATCCCAACACTCGATATTCTTTGCTCTTTTCATACTTGGGAAGGAGAACCATTAAAAACATCACCAGAAAGTATTTTAGAGAAAGCAAGAACCTTATTTCAGGTAGAAAGTGGTTTTGATGTTAAGCTTTTTGGTGAATTAGAATACTATGTAATTAGCGAAATAGATTCCAATTATATTACGTCAGAAAATAGTTATCAAGCTTCTGAGCCCTTTTCAAAATTTGAGAAAATTAGGGTTGAAGCACTACAAACCATAGCCAAATGTGGTGGAAAAATTAGGTTTGGTCATTCGGAACACGGTTCTTTTGCTCTTGAAAAAAAATACTACGAACAACACGAAATTGAATTCCTGCCATGCGATCCCGAAGAAGCCGTTCAACAATTAATAGTTGCCAAATGGATACTCCGTATGCTAGGGAATAAATACAATGTTGACATATCATTCTCGCCAAAAGTAGCAATGGACAAGCCCGGAAACGGACTCCACTTGCATTTCATTCTCGAAAAAGACGGAATCAATATCCTAGGCGATGGAAGTGATTATCGTAAATCAGCCTTGCAAATGATTTCAGGAATTTTGAAACATGCCGGCTCACTAACTGCATTTGGAAACACTATACCAGTTTCGTACTTAAGATTAATGGAGTCGCAAAAATCACCCAAGTACATATGTTGGGGCCCCTCAAACCGATCAGCGCTTATTCGCATTCCAAAAATTAACATGAAGGCCATTAACCAACGAGCTGAAAACCCCAAAAAAGACCAGTACGATCCCTTGTTCATTTACAACCAATCTATAGAATACCGCGGAACTGATGCATCGGCATATTTGCACTTTTTTGTTGCAGCTCTTTTAGTCGCAGGTTTAGACGGCATGAATAACAACAATTATTTAGCCGATATTAAATCGAAACTTGTAGCTGAAAACCTATACCGTGTTGAAAATATTGAAGTACGAAACCAATTAGAAAAGCTTCCAAATATTTGCTTAAAAGCAGCCGAAAAACTAAAAGAAAATCAGCATCTTTTTACTCGTACATATGCTGTTTTCCCCGAGAATGTTTTGAGCTTTGTAATCGAAAATCTTGAGCAATTTCATACAACATGGTGCCAAAAAATAGAAGTTCAAAGCCTTCATCAAAACACAATCTCTAAAATGATTCAGCATTTTTTGCATTACCGTTAAATACTTAAAAATGAAAATTATTTGCGTCATCCTATTCATTACAATTATTCATAATCTCGCTATTGGACAGGAAACCATATTAATGACTTACAACATTCGTTATGCAACTGAATCCGACGGCGTTAACAGGTGGGAAAACCGTAAAGAATCAGTAATTGAATTGATCAATTTCTACGAACCATCCATATTTGGCATACAAGAAGGGAAACAGCATCAGGTAAAATACATTGATGAAAAATTGAGCTCCTACAGTTATATTGGTGTTGGACGCGACGATGGTGAATTTGGTGGTGAATACAGCTCAATTTATTTCGACACCACAATTTACAGGCTTACTATGGCTTCAACCTTTTGGCTTTCGGAAACAGGCAATGTCGGCTCAATGGGTT
>JAQIBQ010000378.1 GCA_027859005.1 Prolixibacteraceae bacterium
GCTTTTTATCTAATGATTCAAAATTCAAAGTTCTAAAAATATTGAAATATTGGGAAGATACCGAAGCGGTCAAACGGGGCAGACTGTAAATCTGTTGGCTCAGCCTTCGTAGGTTCGAATCCTGCTCTTCCCACCAAACCAAGAGCTATTAGCTCTTGGTTGTAAGCGGGAGTAGCTCAGCTGATAGAGCATTAGCCTTCCAAGCTAAGGGTCGCGGGTTTGAATCCCGTCTCCCGCTCAAAGTAATGAATTGCCGGGTATTGATGTCTGGCCTTACTGCTGATGTAGCTCAGGGGTAGAGCACTTCCTTGGTAAGGAAGAGGTCATGGGTTCAAATCCCATCATCAGCTCAGAATTGAAAGAAAAGATTATTAATAATAAGATAATAAAATAACGTTATCTAATATCTTAGAGTTATGGCTAAAGAAAAATTTAATAGGGACAAAGACCATGTCAACATAGGTACTATTGGCCACGTTGACCATGGTAAAACTACCCTAACCGCTGCTATTACAACGGTATTAGCAAAAAAAGGATTGTCACAAATCATGTCATTTGATTCAATTGACAATGCTCCGGAAGAAAAAGAGAGAGGTATTACTATTAATACTGCTCACGTTGAGTATCAAACAGCTACACGTCACTATGCGCACGTTGACTGTCCTGGACACGCCGACTACGTTAAGAACATGGTAACTGGTGCTGCTCAAATGGATGGAGCAATTCTAGTATGTGCTGCAACTGATGGTCCTATGCCTCAGACACGTGAGCACATCTTACTTGCTCGTCAGGTAAATGTACCTCGCATCGTTGTTTTCATGAACAAAGTGGACATGGTAGACGATGAAGAATTGTTAGAATTGGTTGATATGGAGCTTCGTGAGTTGTTAGATTTCTACAAATTTGACGGTGACAATACTCCTGTAATTCAAGGTTCAGCACTTGGTGCATTGAACGGAGAAGCAGAGTGGGAAGACAAAGTAATGGAATTAATGGATGCATGTGATACTTGGATTGAACTTCCTCCACGTGATATCGATAAGCCATTCTTGATGCCTGTTGAAGATGTATTCTCAATTACTGGCCGTGGAACTGTTGCAACTGGTCGTATCGAAACTGGTATTATTCATACTGGAGACGAAATGCAGTTGATCGGTTTAGGTGCTGAAGGTCGTAAGACTGTTTGTACTGGTGTTGAGATGTTCCGTAAGATTCTTGATGATGGTCAGGCTGGTGATAATGTAGGTTTGTTGTTGCGTGGTGTTGATAAAAAAGAAATCAAACGTGGACAAATCTTATGTAAGCCAGGTACAATTACTCCTCATACAAAAGTAAAAGCTGAGATCTATGTGTTGAAGAAAGAAGAAGGTGGTCGTCACACTCCTTTCCATAACAAATATCGTCCTCAGTTCTACATTCGCACCTTAGATGTTACTGGTGAAATCATCCTTCCAGAAGGTCGTGAAATGGTTATGCCTGGTGACAACGTAACAATTGAAGTCAATTTGATTTATCCTGTTGCTGTAAATGTAGGTCTACAATTTGCAATTCGTGAAGGTGGACGTACTGTAGGTGCTGGTCAGGTAACTGAAATTATTGAATAATAGTATTCAAAATATAGTATAAAACAGTTCCAATCGAGAGATTGGAACTGTATTTGCGGATGAACTCACGATGGGAGAACAAGTAAGTTCGACTCTTGCCATCCGCACACAAAAAATAATTATATAAGTGATGAAAATCGGAACTTACGTAAAAGAATCTTTCAACGAGTTGGTGTACAAGGTAACTTGGCCAACGTGGAAAGAGCTACAAAGTAGCGCATTGGTTGTTATGATTGCTTCCATCATAATTTCACTGGCAATATTTCTAATGGATATGGTTTTTAAAAATTCCATGGATTTTATTTACAGTTTATTTTATTAATTACTTGAAGACAAAATGAGCGAGATCCAAAAAAAATGGTATGTTCTTCGAACCATCGGGGGGAAAGAAAAAAAGGCCAAGGAATATATCGAAGGTGAAATTGCTTCTGCTGGTCTCCAAGACTATGTTGCACAGGTATTAATACCTACTGAAAAAGTTTACCAAATAAGAAATGGTAAGAAAATCAGCAAAGAACGTAATTTTTTCCCTGGTTATATTCTAGTTGAAGCTTCATTGGTTGGCGAGGTGCCCCACATTCTCAGAAATGTTACAAATGTGATCGGATTTTTAGGCGATGTTAAGGGCGGTGATCCCGTTCCTATGCGTATGTCTGAAGTTAATCGTATTTTAGGGAAAGTGGATGAGCTCTCAGAACAAGGTGAAGAACTTACAATTCCATATGTGGTTGGTGAAACAATTAAAGTGATCGATGGACCATTCAACGGATTTAACGGAATTATCGAAGAGGTAAATGACGAAAAGAAAAAGTTGAAAGTGATGGTCAAGATTTTCGGTCGCAAAACACCCTTGGAACTTGGGTTTATGCAAGTTGAAAAGGAGTAAAAACAAATTAATTTTTTGTTATGGCTAAAGAAATTGCTGGAATTATCAAACTCCAAATTAAAGGTGGAGCGGCTAATCCGTCACCACCGGTTGGACCAGCATTGGGTGCCAAAGGAGTAAACATTATGCAGTTTTGCAAACAGTTCAACGCACGTACGCAAGAACTGGCAGGGAAAGTACTTCCTGTAATCATTACTGTATTTGCTGATAAATCATTTGAATTTATTATCAAACAACCTCCTGTGGCTGTTCAAATTCTTGAGGTAGCTAAATTGAAAAGCGGGTCACCTGAACCTCACGTTAAAAAAGTAGGATCTATTACTTGGGAACAAGTAAAAGATATTGCTGAGGGTAAAATGGTCGATTTAAATTGCTTTACAATTGAATCTGCAATGAGAATGGTTGCTGGTACTGCCCGCAGTATGGGGATTACTGTTAAGGGTGATTCTCCATTTAATTAACCTTTTAACTATTGATTAAAATGGCTAGAATTACTAAGAATAAAAAACTTGCTTTAGAGAAGCTCGAAAAGGGAAAAATTTATACCCTCGAAGAAGCATCTGCAATGGTGAAGGAAATTACCTCCACTAAATTTGATGCTGCAGTCGATATTGACATTCGTTTAGGTGTTGACCCTCGGAAAGCTAACCAAATGGTACGTGGTGTAGTTTCGCTACCTCATGGTACTGGTAAAGAAGTTAAAGTTCTGGCTTTGGTTACTCCTGATAAAGAACAGGATGCTAAAGATGCAGGAGCAGATTACGTTGGTCTTGATGAGTACCTTGAGAAAATCAAAGGTGGTTGGACAGACGTAGACGTAATTATTACTATGCCTCCTGTAATGGGTAAATTAGGTCCATTAGGCCGTATTCTAGGTCCTCGTGGTTTAATGCCAAACCCTAAAAGCGGAACTGTAACTATGGAGGTTGCTAAAGCTGTTAAGGAAATAAAACAAGGTAAAATCGATTTTAAAGTTGATAAATACGGTATCGTACATACTTCAGTTGGTAAAGTTTCATTTACTCCTGAAAAAATTAACGATAATGCTGCTGAATTTATCAATACTATTGTAAAATTGAAACCTGTGGCTGCAAAAGGTACTTACATCAAAAGTATTTACATGTCAAGCACTATGAGTTTGGGTATTCAAATCGACCCTAAATCTATTCAGGAATAACTTTTGAATTATGAAGAGATCAGAAAAACAAGCTATTATCGATAACCTGGTTCAGGAGATCAATTCATACAATCATTTTTACCTGGCAGATATTGCTGATTTGGATTCGGAAAAAACTAGCGAATTGCGACGTACATGTTTCCAAAAAGATGTAAAACTGATTGTAGTGAAGAATACACTACTAAAAAGAGCCCTAGAAGCTTCTGAGAAGAATACTGAAGAGCTTTTTGAATCTCTGAAGGGAAATACTTCATTAATGTTCTGTGATACTGGAAATGTTCCTGCAAAATTGATTAAAGAATTTCGCAAAAAGAACAAAAAATTAGAAAAACCAGTTTTCAAAGCGGCTTACGTTGAAGAGGCAATCTATGTTGGTGAAGACCAATTAGAAATACTTGTAAATGTGAAGTCAAAAGAAGAACTTATTGGAGATGTTATTTCACTTCTTCAATCACCGGCAAAAAATGTTATCTCTGCCCTACAAAGCAGCGGACAAACAATTTCGGGGATTCTTACAACCTTATCAGAAAAAGAGTAATAAATTATAAATAACATTTTAAATCGTTGTTACAATGGCAGATTTAAAAAAATTCGCTGAAGAATTAGTTAACCTTACTGTTAAAGAAGTAAACGAGTTAGCGACTATATTGAAAGACGAGTATGGT
>JAQIBQ010000321.1 GCA_027859005.1 Prolixibacteraceae bacterium
TGTTGGTTTGTTGTTGTTGTCAAAGATAGTAACAAAACAGGTACAAAGCCCAAACGAGTAACAAAAAAGTAACACTAAGTAACAAAACAAGGGTAATTCAAGAGAAAAGTAATAATATAAAAAAAGCCTAAACACCTGTTTTACTAGGTCTTTAGGCTTCTGTTTTTTCACTGTTTTTATCCAGTGGTGTACCCGAGGCGGGAATCGAACCCGCACTCCGTTGCCAGAACTGGATTTTGAATCCAGCGCGTCTACCAATTCCGCCACTCGGGCTTATAAGAATTTAGCTTGCAATTATAAATTAAAATTCGTTGGTAAAAAACACTTTCTTTAATATTTATACATCTCTTCCCAAAGTCGCTCAAATTCATCGGAATACTGTTTCACAATTGAGTGATTCGTAGTCACCAATAAGTTTTCTTGGTTGGCTCTGCTGGCCGTTTTTGTCCAGTTAAAGCTTCCAGTAAAGATAATTCTATCGTCGATAATCCCGAATTTATTGTGCATATGAAAGCGTGAATGATCTATTTTAATGGGTATCCCCAGTTCTTTAAGCCACTTAAGCTTTGATCCTTGGTCTTTTGTTTTTAAGTCGTCGGAGAGAATTCGAATTTTAACTCCGTAGTTATAGGAATTTTTAATAGCAGCCGAAAGTCGTTCGTCGGTAATTGAAAATACACAAAGGTCGAGTGTTTTTTTAGCCTGAAAAATTAAATCTCTGAGGTTGTCAACAATATCGAGTCCCGGACTAAAATAAACATGATGCAAGCGAAAAGTGTATTTATCAATTTGATTGAAACATTCTTGCAACCAATCTAAAACATCGTATTCAGATTTTTTTATTTGTAGTCTTTTCGCTTCATTGAATAAATGCGAACGCAAGGCTCGCCTTTCAGGATTCGTGAGTGTGTTCAATTGGTCAACAATAGCTGAAGGGAATTCAGGGTTCCAAGGCTGGTCAACCTGTAACGAGAAAAATGCAGTAATGCTTTCAAGTATTTTCATATAGTGAAAGATATAAAAATTTTACAGAAACTTAGTTGTATAATTCGTCGAACGTCATTAGATCCATCTTCCCAAATTTCATGTAGTTGATCGCTTTTTCAAGTTCACGTTTCGAATCTGAATAGTTATAATTTAAACTCTCGGTATTGCGATACATCATTTCTAATTTAGGCAATGTCGTTTCAATCTTCATCTTCCCAATTGCCCATATTGTTCGATTCATGGTTTTAGGATCGATCGAATTATCGCTTAACTGAAGTTTTAAAGCCTTGCGTGGTAAACAATCGTATTTTTCAGCTGCCGCATCACAAATCTTAATTAAAGAGTTTTCTATTTGCTTTTTGGTCACAACAAAACTCACTGCCAACAAGCTAAGAAGAAGTAATCCAACAAGCACAACTGTTTTTATTGTTTTCATGATTTTTAATTGTTGTTTTCAACCTAGAAACGATAAACAACTTCCATCTATTTTAATTGATGCCTATTTTTTAAAATATCCTTTTTAGATTTGGAGTCAAAACACGATAACATGCGCGTACTAATTCAGAAAGTTTCAGAAGCATCGGTAACAATAGAGAAGAAGAAGGTGGCCTCAATTACTACCGGAATGCTGGTATTGTTAGGTATTGAGGACGATGATACAATTGACGACATACAGTGGTTGTGCAGGAAAATAGTGCAACTTCGGATTTTTAACGATGAAAATGGAGTGATGAATCGCTCTATTTTAGATGCACAAGGTGAAATAATTGTTGTTAGCCAATTTACCTTGCATGCTAAAACCAAAAAAGGAAACAGGCCCTCGTACATCAGAGCATCGAAACCCGAATTTGCAATCCCAATGTATGAGCAGTTTTGTCAACAACTTTCTGCTGATTTAAGAAAGCAAGTTCAAACCGGCGAATTTGGAGCGCACATGGATGTAGCATTAATAAACGATGGCCCGGTAAGCATTTGGATAGATTCAAAGAATAAGGAATAATTTCATAAATTTGCTTCTATGAATGTTGATAAAACTAAAATAGAATTATTCAGAATAATTGATGCCATGCCAGCCTCAATGATTGAAGATTTATATAATAAACTTAAAGATAGTGGCACCTTAGTATCGGAACCAATGGTTGAATGGCAGAAACGAGATATCGAAAAGGGAATCAAAGACTTAAATGAAGGTAGAAAAATGGATTTTGACGATTTCATTTCGACACTTTGATCATGAACAAAAAATACCATGTATCCATATCGCATCGTGCGCAGGATAATCTAATTAACATTCTAAATTATCTTGAAATAAATTGGTCTGAAAGAATTAAAAAAGCATTTTCAAAACGACTGATTAAATTAATCCGTTTCATTAGTAAAGACCCATACCTTTTTCCAATTTCAGAATTTGGTCAAGATGTTAGAAAGTGTATGATTACCAAACACAATGCATTATATTACAGAATTAAAAACAATGACATTGAGATCATTACGATTCATGATGTAAGGCAAAATCCGGATAACTTTCAAATTTAATGATGAACGACATAACTATCAAAGATGCTCAATCACGAGTTGACCATTGGATTAAAACCATTGGCGTTCGCTATTTCAGTGAACTAACCAACATGGCTATTTTGACCGAGGAGGTTGGTGAATTGGCGCGAATAATGGCACGGAAATACGGAGACCAGTCATTCAAAGAGGGTGAAACTGATTCTCTTCCCGATGAAATGGCTGACGTACTTTGGGTACTAATTTGCCTGGCCAACCAAACCGGAGTAGATTTAGAAGAGGCTCTTTTAAAGAACATTGAAAAGAAAACCAACAGAGATAAAGATCGACATAAGAATAACCCCAAATTGATTTAGATTTTTTTTCAATTGATAGTTTATCTTTGCATAACAATTCGATCAAAAATTACAATCAAATAATAGCAGGCCAAATTTTTAAATAAATATTATGAGCGAAAATTTTCATATCGACCAGGCCGAGTTAGAGAATGATTTAAATTCCATTCTTACAAACGCTCGCACCGTACACAACACTATTGAAAATAAAATAATTGCGCTTTCCCTAATCGATTTAACTACTTTAAATTCGACCGACACCGAAGCGAAAGTAGAGGCTTTTACCGAAAAGGTAAACGAATTCCCGAACCAGTTTCCTCTGCTCGAAAATGTTGCTGCCATCTGTGTTTATCCAAACATGGTAAAGGCAGTGGAAGAAACACTCCAATTACCCGAGGTTAACATTGCTTCGGTTTCAGGTGGTTTTCCATCTTCAATGACCTTCACATCGGTGAAAGTTGAAGAAACAAAACTGGCCATTAAAGCAGGCGCCGACGAAATTGACATTGTATTAGCCTTAAGCCACTTTTTAGCCAATGATTTCGAAGCAGCCGATTACGACATTCGCTCAATAAAACAGTGCATGGGCGATAAACATTTGAAAGTTATTTTGGAAACTGGCGCTTTAGAAACACCTGAGAACATCTGGAAAGCATCGATGTTAGCCATTAATGCCGGTGCAAATTTCATTAAAACGTCAACGGGCAAAATGAACCCTGCAGCAACACCAATGGCAGCCTACGTAATGTGTTTAGCCATTGCTTTTCACTTCGATCAAACAGGCGAAAAAATAGGAATCAAACCAGCAGGTGGAATTGTAACTCCAGACGATGCCTTGATCTATTTATCGATTGTAAAAGAAGTGCTTGGTGAAGAATGGTTGAATCCTGAATTGTTCCGTTTAGGCGCTAGCCGATTGGCAAACAACTTACTTTCTGATATTTTCGAAAAAGAGATAAGTTTCTTTTAGAGAAATAGATTATTAGATTTTAGACATTAGACTTATTCTATCCATGTTCTCTTAATCTTGATTTAAATAGCTAAAATCAGAATCAATCAGTTACATAAAACATTGAATTTTTGAGATATGGAAGGTAAAAAAGTACTTCTTACAAGACTGTTTCCTGAACTTGGTGCAAATCTTCTACAAGAGGCCGGTTTTGAAGTTACCAAATGGGAGCACGACAAACCTATGACTCAACAGGAAATGCTGGAAGCTGCAAAATCGCACAACGCGTTGTTTTGCACCTTAAGCGATAAAATTGATGCCGATTTTATACGAGCAAATTCGCATCTCGATGTAATTTCTCAATTCGCAGTTGGCTACGATAATATTGATATTCCAACTGCAACAGAGTTGAATATTCCGGTAGGCTATACTCCCAATGTACTAACCGATGCTACTGCCGATATTGCTTTTGGATTAATGGTTGCAACATCGCGCAAAATGTTCTATTTGCACAAAAGTATACTGAAAGGTGAATGGACTTATTTTAAACCGAATGCCAATTTAGGGATTGAACTGAAAAATCAAACCTTAGGTATTTTTGGCTTAGGACGCATTGGCTTCGAAATGGCAAAACGCTGCCAGGGTGCTTACAATATGAATGTGATTTATCACAATAGGAAGGCCAACCCGAAAGCTGAAAGAGAATTGAATGCAAGTTATGTTTCCTTTGAAAAATTGATTAAACGAAGCGATGTACTGTCGGTACATTGTTCATTGACGGATAAAACAAAGGGGCTTTTCAACAAAGGTGTTTTCAATAAGATGAAAAGTAATTCAATTTTTATCAATACGGCCAGAGGATTAGTTCACAACGAAACCGATTTAATTAATGCGCTCCAAACTGGTGAAATTTGGGGCGCTGGTTTAGATGTAACAAACCCCGAACCGATGAATCCGAATAATCCATTGTTGCAAATGGAAAATGTTTCCGTTATGCCGCATGTTGGATCAGGCACGGTAGCTACCCGGAATGAAATGGTAAAACTGGCAGCCAACAACATTATTGAATTTTACAGGAATAAACGTATGCCTCACGCTGTAAACCCCGAAGCAATCCAACACTAAGTAGCTAAAACGATTATCATGCTCTGCATTCTGTCAACCAGCAATAACCCAAATTATAATTTAGCGGCCGAAGAATACCTCTTCAAAAACAAAAGCGAAGACGTGTTCTTTTCATATACCAACACCCCTTCGGTTGTAGTTGGTAAGCACCAAAATGCATTGGCAGAAATTAATCCAACTTATATTCGCGAAAACAATATTAAGGTTATACGAAGGCTAAGTGGTGGCGGAGCTGTTTATCACGATTTGGGCAACCTCAACTTTTCGTTTCATCAAACCGTTAACGACACAGCTAAAATATCATTTAAGAGCTTTAATGAGCCTATTGTTGAAGTACTGAAAAGCATGGGTGTCCCAGCCCAAATAAGCCCTCGAAACGACATATTTGTGAACGATTTCAAAGTGTCGGGACACGCCGAGCATGTATTCCGAAATCGAATATTGAGTCACGGAACTTTGTTGTTCAATTCCGAACGTGAGAATCTTTCAAAAGCACTAAAAAACCAATCGGGAACCTACTCGGGAAAAGCCATTCAATCGGTACGAAGTAAAGTGGCCAATATCATAGAATTCCTACAGGAAGAAATGAGCTTGGAGGAATTCACGCTTAAAATTGCCAATCACATTCTTCAGCTTTCGGCAGATAATAAGTTCTACTCTTTGACCCAAAAAGACAATGAAGCCATTCACAAATTAGTACAGGAAAAGTATTCTACTTGGGAATGGAATTTTGGCTATTCTCCAAAATATAGGTTTGAAAAAAGCATTAAAATAGACTCTAAAGATTTTGCAATTCGCTTATTGGTTGAAAAAGGAAGGATTTCAGAAGTTATAATTTCTGGTAATTTATTGAACCAATCACAAAAAAAAGCTGTTCATCAATTAATTCTAAACAGCCCTCATGAATTTGAGTCAATTGCGAAATTGCTTTCAGAACCTCACTTGCAAATTCCTTCACGCATTATCGATTGCTTTTTCTAGCTGTATTTATTTCCAATAGATCGTTAGATTTTGAAATTTGAGCAATGAGGCGCAATGTATATTGCTATATATTAGCGAGCTACACAAACAACTACTACTTTTTTAATTGTCTTATTATCTGTGCATTGCAAAATACTTATCGGCTAATTACCCGAATAAATTTTGAGAAACAATGAATGTTTATTCTATTTATTGGAACTCATTCAGAGCATGATAAAATAGATGCAGAAACAATTTAAAAAAGAAAAAAGATTACCAAGAAGCACTTCAAAGATTAGATGAACTTTTTGATGCAAAAATTGGAACACCAGAAAGTGACGAAGCTGATATTATCTTAATAATACGACTTAAAAAAACAAGAAAAAGAATAGCAAATTGTTGCTATTATTAAAATGGCCACGAATACACGAATTTTTAATTCGTGATTCGTGCTATTTATTTTTATATTAGAAATAGCTTTTTACTTCCAAAAGTATTTTATCAAAAACAATAAATTCAGCATAAAATTTAGGTACTAACATTGTCTCTTTGTAGCTTATAACATATTCGTTTCCCCTTTTTACTGGAATATTGAATCAACGAAACTCATATTCAAAGCGTCTTTATATATAATTAGTGAATTCGTGGCTTTATTAATTTGAGGCAGTGATTTGATTATTCAGATACTATGTCTATTCGTAGAATTATATAAAGGATTTCCAATGATTAAGTGCGGTCAAATGATCTTCGAGCAAAGCTTTCTGTTACTCGATCTTTCGAATCCAATCACTTTGAGCTGTATCACATTTCTTTGGAAGTAGAGGAGACGCTATTATGAAATTAATAGTATACGATTTCTTTTAGAAGCAACTTTCTTAAAAAAAAGAAAAAGTGAGATACAATTGTTGCCTATTATTTTTCCTATATCAACCCGAATCTTGAAGTGATCCCAAAAATTGGAACACCAGAAAGTGACGAAGCTGATATCTTAGCTTTGTTAATTGACAATTACGAGAATAAGCATTATCCAATTGAGGCTCCAGACCCAATCGAAGCAATATGGATTCGAATGGAGGAAATGCAAATAAAACAAGTTGATTTAATTCCAGAGATTGGAGGAAAAAGTAGAGTTTCCGAAGTTCTTAATCAAAAAAGAAAATTAACTGTCGATATGATTCGGAAACTCACAATAAGACTTGACTTATCTGCCAATTTATTGATTAAAGATTATCAATTGACAAAATAAATTACGGTTCTTAAAATATGGTAGAAACCACAGAAGGTTACGTGTGACGCATCGTTCATACCCTCAAACATAATTCTCTGTCAGTAAGCAGACAAAGAATCTCACGCAACCTACTTCTCCCCTTGTTATTTCAAATTAGAAATTGTAGAAATATGCCGCTGTGTTATCCCGCTTGCCGAAGTTACATCTACCTGAACCACAAAATTCGATTTCAATTCACTTAACTTTAAGTTCATTTTTATTTCTCCGTGTTCATTCAATTCGGCATTGGGCTTCCAATAAATGGTAGATTGATATTTCCATACATTTTCTGGAATACTACTTTGATCAAATTCACTTATTCTCTTTTTTGGAACTTCAACCTTGTCTTTTCTATAATGGCTATACCCTTTAGTTCGAATGTCAATAATTCCAATAGAATTTAATGCTGTATACTCCTGAATATCTACTGGGTTTGTACTCACATTAATGGAAACTACTTCGTGAGGATTAACATTTTTCAAGGCATCAATGCTAGTTCCCATTTTTTGTCCATCCAGCACAATAAGTGCTCCTTGCTGGTTATTTATCGAATTGGTTGTACCGTAAAAAACAATCTGATTACCTTTTAAGGTAAAAGGTTTAATCATACGGACAACATCTAAAACCGAAGAACCCGATTGAAGCATTTTTTGTGAATTCGACATTTGGCGGGGCTTTCGATTTTTAGTTTCGGAACCAGCTAATTTTAAAAGCCGACCATTACAACTCACATATTTGGGAGTAAAACTAAGCGAATACTTGGAGTTCATTTTAAACGATTCAATTAGCATTAGTTCTTCGAGCGTTTCATCGAAACTTCGATCGATATGAACCGAATAAATTTTCTTCCCTGATTCGCTTATGGCTTTCACAACCATATTGTCAGATTTTGCCAAACTCGAAAACATAAACCTTCCGTTTGCGTCTGATGTTGTTGTAGCAATTGTAGGATTATCGGTATGTACAGCCATTACTGTCGCATTTGGAATTCTATTTCCATTCCTATCGGCAATGGTGCCACTAAAATTTTTACCTGTTCCTTTTTTTACCAGATAACTAACTCCATCAAGTAACTCTTGCAAAATAAAATAGCGGTATTTATTAGCAATTAATTCAATGTTAGTAATGTAAATGTCGAGTACCGTTTTTGGGATGGGAGTTAATAGGGGATATTTCAAGAAGTTGTAGGTTTGACCCGTTTGGTTGTGATACAAATTTTGTTCATCTATAACTCTGATATCTACATCACAAGGGCCAAACTGCTTAATAAATTTCTTCACATCAACCAAAATCTCAAGTTCATTATTCGATTCAGAATATTCTAACTCGGTTCTTATATCAACATCAATGTCTTCATAAGGAGTATTGTAAATCATTCTTTCGGAAAGAATTTTTCCCTTTGAATCCAATAGCACAAAATTAATTACCCCAATGGGTAAGTCAGCTATAGAAACTTGTAAGTTATTCCTCTTTTTTGCTTCAAACTCAAATGCCATTTTAATTTCGCCACTTGAAACAACTGCCACCGTTAACTGCTCTCCTATTATCGTACTTGTATTATTTACAGCCACTTTAATGCTTTCCATCTCGGTTTTAACTAACATGAATGCACTTCCATTTAAAACGGTTTGAGGCATGCTAAACTTTTGCCCATTTCCATATTTTGAATCAATTTTGAAGGTATACGATTGACCTAGCATTGGCATTAAACTAATCAATCCAAATCCTTTTTTTAGAATTTTCCCAACTCCAACTTCATTCTTAAATTCGTCGTAAACAATTCCAGTAATATCGGCAGGTTTTCCAAAAGGATCGGTAGCTCGGTAAACTATTCGTTGAATATTGTTCGTTAACAAGGTGCCTCCTTCTGGATAAAATTCAACTGTAATTCTATCGTGCGTTGTATAAATGGGTTTCTTTTCTGTAAGCTTATTTTTTCCTGTGCTTTGTATTTCAAAATAAAGTCCGTCATCAATAGTTGAAGGTAGTTCATAAGAAAATTCATTTCTTTCATTCACCACTACATTCACCTTTTCCGTTACTATTTCTTTTTGGTAATCGAATAGAGAAATAATTAATTTTTCTTTTTTACTGGCTGGTGTAATTGCATTCAAACTAAGGTTTAATACTACGTTCTCACCCGGTTTATATTGCTTTTTGTTTAAAGATGAATTAAGTATGTAATCGTTATTTTTAAGCTTATTTATGGTGATCGGTTTTATGGCCGAAAGCGAGGCCTCGTTTACCTTTAATGCTTTGGGAGTATAAGCAATTAAGTATGCATTTCCCTCAGGTGCCCACGATGGAATTGTAATTTGATTACGAACCAGCCCATTCATTATCAGATATTTACCATCGACAATCACTTCTCCTAATTCGGTTTTAATCATTAGGATCAAATCAGCCTCGCTCGAAGGCCCTTCGGTTAAACAATTAAACACTTCTGCCTTAAACCAAATCTTCTCGCCCGATGCATAGATGTCTTTGTCGGTTTTGATAAAAACCTTACTTTTAGGAAAATCAATTGCACTTTTTTCTAGCGCATCAGCGAGTTTATCTATTGAATTATTTTGCGCTTGAATAAAGGTGGAAACAAATGTTATTATCAGTATCGAAAGTAAAATTTTCATGAGTTTTTTCATTTCAAGATGAAATTATAAATTGGTAATAATCAGATTCTGACTATCGAAATTTCGGAGTGCATTTACAAGGCGCTCTTCGGGTAGAATTACATTGTAGTTTTTCCAAAATAGCTTATCGTAGCTCACTATTTTATCGGTAAATATTTCGTTTGAGCGGAATATCTCCTGCTTTGTAAAGTGCTGGAAATCCCCTTTTTCAATATTTGTAATTAACATTTCTGAAACACTTTTAAATTTAGTTTTCAGCTTTTCTTCTTTGTTATTCAGCTTAATATTCATTGTACTTCGTGCAGAATATAAATACCATTTGTTCTGAATAAGCTTATATTGAATGGTATAACATAATTCAGTTGGAATTGCCTTACAATGCCTCGGTTCTTTTTGGATTAGAGAATATCGTGCTTCTTTTAAGCCTTGTTTTGTATACTCAAAATCGACACGAGCCAAAGCCCAGGTTTCTACATCGACATACAATTTCCCTTCATACAAAATATCGCGTAACCCATAAATTGGAGTAAATTCAATTACAGCCACTTCACGGTTATCGATCAGAATTACTCGGTCGAAATTATAAGAATATAGATGCCTGAATTCGGGATTTATAAAACTCTCGTTATTCTTTACCACATCGAGTTTGGTAATAAAATTTGGTCCTCCTCGTAGTCGAAATCGAATATCACTAAACGGCTTGCTTACTGAGCCTTTTCTTCCTTTTAAGAACTTTACATGATCCTCGCGAAAAGTGTTCGAATAAGGTGCTTTTAATACTTGCAAAACCGCTTCCGAAATATCGGTATATTCATCGTTCTCTTGAATTAGCTCACGGTAGAACGTAGTGAATAAGGCATATTCTTTTTCGTAATTATTATTCCGGTTGATTGAAAGCATTTCCAACACATACTCAGGATCGTATTTAATTACATCAATAGTTCTAATCTTATAGATTTTTTTGGCTAGTGTAATTACTTGCTCTTTACTTGGATAAGTTGAAATGGCTGATAAGTACGATTCATACCCTAGACAAGAAAAGCTCAAGGTGTCGGACCAATATTCTTCCGTAATTTTTAAAACAAATTGACCATTCATGTTGGTCATTGTTCCCAGTGCCTTATTCGCAACACCTATGTTACAATACGGTATTGCTTTCCCTTTACGTTTATCAAACACAGTCCCTTTAATCAACTTATAGGGTACAATTAATTCGGCACTTTCATTGGGTTGAATTGGATAAAATATAATTTGATTGTTAAGGGCTTTAAAATCTAAAACCTTTGAATCGATCAACTCTTTTAAAACAGAAAATAGAGGTTGCTCAACCAAATTTACCGATACCTTTTGTTGAGCATTAAGTAGTTCAGGGTTGTATGAAAAATGAATACCGTATCGTGTTCTTAAAGTATCGAGAAATGATGATTTTAAAATTGAATCGGCTTGAAAAGTAATTTCTTTTTTCAAGGTAGTATTCCCCGACTGCGCGTTAGAATATAATGCACAGATCAAAAAAAGGGTTACAATATGTAGGCGAAACAATCTCAAATTGAGTAATTTTTACTGCATTAAAAAATTTCGTTTAGATAAAAGGTAGATTTTATTTTAACTCCATTCCGCAAAACTGTGAGTTTTATCTTTTTGTTTTGTTTTTGGCGCAATGCTAAGTTAATATCGTTTAAGCTTAAATCTTTATGGTTGCGATGATTTATTGAGATTACCTGGTCGCTTTCACGAAATCCAGCGTTCCAAGCAGGTGAATTTTCAATTACATTGCTGATGGTATAAACAGCAATTCCAGGAACAGGATTAATTATTTCTAAACCACTCATGTTGTAAAAGAATTTTTCTTTTAAACTAGAATTTGGTCTAAGTATAATTCGCTTGTTGTAATAATCGAAAACAACGGTATAGCGGCGTAAAATTTCTCCTCCAATCGAACCATTTCTTCGTTCCGATTGAATTACATTGTTAATGTATTCCGATTCGGGATACGATACAATTGGGTTCGAAAGTGTACTTCCGCCTAACCACAACCCACTTAACCGTCCTTTGTGTCCGAATAAATCACCACCCAAACCACTCCCCAAAAAGGCATACATGTTTTGTTCTGGAATTTTTAAAGAAGTGTCAGTTTGAGTTGATAACCACAAGGCATCGCTTGCTCCGGTATCGACCAAAAGACGAACTGGAACAACCTTGCCATTATCTTGAACAACCTCGGCATTAATAACAGGTTTATTCCGCACAAAAGTCACCGGTAAAACGATATCGTTTTTGCGTGGTCTGTATTTATAAAACTGAGGTTTAATCAACTTAATTTGCTCACGAGCATAGTTGACCCTAATTATATAATGTTTGAACAGGTTAAATCCAATTAATCCGTGTACTGGCATTCCCAGTATTTGCGATATCTGAAAATTTTCGTCGAGTACAACGTTTATTTTTTGATGTGATGCTGATAATCCAGGAAGTGTTATCGTATTGTCGCCACTCTGATAGGCTTGGGTTATCATGTCGTTGCCCAAACCACGAAGTTCAATCGACTTCATGTAATTTAAGTTCAACTCCTCAACCAAAGTAAGTTCAGTAATTATGGGATCACGAACTCCAGTATCAAGAATAAAATTCATGGTGTCGGAACCATTTATACTTACAGGAATTATAATAAGATTACTGATTAGTTTGAAGTCAATGGTGAATTTTTTCTTTTTTTCTTTCTTAAAAATGAAACCTGCCGAAGGGGTTGAGTATAACTTTTCAAAATCGATGTGTTCCGATAAAGGAACATAGTCGCGTACCACCAACAAGTTGTTTTCGATTTCAAAAATCAAGTAGAAATCTTTCATCAATTTGTCCAAGATTTCTTGTACCGATTTGTTGGAAATACTGAGGTTAACGCGTTTCCCTTTTATCAGTTTTGAGTTGTAATTGAAGTCAAGATTAAACTGATCACATATATTTCTGATCACGTCTTCAAGCGGTTCATTTTCGGCCAAAATCGAAATGTTTTGATCGAGAATATTGATTTGAGTTTGCGCTCTTAGTGGATTAACAAAACCAACAAGGGATGTTAAAAATACTACTAATAAAAGCTGTAGTTTATAGTATGCTCTTTTCATAATCAACTTCGTTATTGGTTAATACGGTATGTGTTTTCATCAAGTTTAACTAAACTCAAATCGAGAGTTATGGCTATCACTTCCATGATGTAATCTGAATCTTGCTGTTTGAAAGTAGCCGTTATTCTTTTGTTCAAATCAACATTTTTTTCAACTTCAACCGATACATTATATACGTGCTCGAGTGTTTCAATAACCTCTTCTAAGTTCGACGATTGAAAAGTAATGTTGTGGGTTAGCCAAGAAAGCTTGTTCACTTTATTGGTTATTTCTTTCAGTATCAATTGAGACGATTTTTCAAGCGTTCCTTTTTCGCCTGGCATCAACAATACTTTATTGGCAAGTACGTTATTTGGATTACCATTTATAAGCTCTACTTTACCCGTTTCAACAATTACCTCAACGGTTTCGCTGTTCTTATAAGCATATACATTAAAAGATGTTCCCAGTACTTTTACCGATGCATTGCCCGCTTCAATTATAAAAGGTTTTTGAGCATTTGGTGTTACATCGAAAAATGCTTCACCGGTTAATTGCACCTTACGATCGTTACCTTTAAATTGCTTTGGATAAACAATTGCTGAACCATGACTTAAAATTACCCTTGTTCCATCGGGGAGCTTAATTTCAGGACGCGAGATATTGGTTTGTGCAGTTTGGAATGTTGTACGCTGTGTTCGTTCAATAATTTGCCAACTTGTAAATGCAGCTGCCATAAGCAATACAAATATTGCTGCAACTCGCATAATCTGAATGTGAATTGGAATTACCTTCTTGGGGTTATCGAGTTTCGTATTTACCTTACTCCATGCGTTATTGGTATCAAATTTATTCAGTTGGTAAGTAAGGTCGACCTTCTTAAGCATGTTCTCAGCATCCTTAATATCTTTAGCAAGATCACCTTCAGCTGAACTTATCATCTCTTTTTCGGCAGAAGAAATTTCTTCATTAACCAAGTGCTTCGCTATACTATTCCATTGTTCTCTCTTCATCTTTCTTTCTTCACTTAATGCGTTACTTCCTGTTATCTGCGATGTGCACAACCTTGACAATCTTTGGAGAGCATACCCCTATTCTTTTAATTCCAGCTATCAATAAAAATGAAATGAGTAGTTGCTTGTAATCTTTCAATTGTTCGCGTAAATCTTTCAGAGCTTGCCCCATTTGTGCTTCAACCGTTTTAATAGACAAACCCAATTGCTCTGCAATTTCACGGTATTTTAGCCCATGCTCACGACTCAAAATAAAAATCTCTTTCCGCCTTGGAGGCAAAGAATCAATGCATTGATTAATCTTCTCTATTAAATCAATTTCGAGAAAAGTGTTTGAGTCGAAATTATTTTTGGCAGGTGAATTCACCATTTCACTCTGATATTCTTGTTTTATTTTAAGGTGCTTAATGTAGTTTAGACATCGGTTCCGCACTGAACTGTAGAGGTAACTTTTTACCGATGTAGTAATGTTGATAGTTTTCCTACTTTCCCAAAGTTTTAGAAAGAAAGCTTGTACCACTTCTTCACACTCGTCTTGATCGTAAATGTATTTATGGGCAAAAAGGCACAATGGAGCATAATAGGTTTTAAACAACAATTCGAAACTTTGTTGATCGCCCTTTTGAATTTGATTGAATAGGTTCTTCTCGTTTTCCATGCACCACTAAAAATACAAAAATATATTGGCTAACAAGTTACTTGTTAAGCACCTCCTAAACGACAATTGGAAACAAAATTGCCCTTAGTTGTTTTGCAAATGAAACTCCTAGCAGCAAGCTGACGAGGTATCTCAACGTAAACTGAATTTTTTAATACGCATCAAAATGCAGGGAATCGAGCTTGCGAGATCAGGGAGCTAATAAAACCCATGAGATCCCTCGACTAGCGCTCGGGATCAGTTCGTCTAAATGACTTTGTAAAAACAAAATCATAGGCTCACTAATTTAACGGGTAATGATAACCAAAAAACGTTTAAACAATGGTTAATTTGTATTGATACAAAAGTCCGCTCAACTCGCTTGCCGAGAACTTGGCTTTGATAATTCTATTTTTTACAGGATCGATAGCAAAGTTATAGGAAAGTTGGAAATTAGCTTTTTCAAGGTTTGTTGCATCGAACAAAGCACCACTCAAATCACAGTTAATTACCAGCGACTTACTCAAATTGGCTTCCACAAAATCGACCTCGTGCAAACGACAATTTTTAAAACTTGAGCTTTTCAAATTCCGTTGGTAAAACGACGATAAGTTTAACATACAATCTTCGAAGTGAACAGAAAAAAGAATTTCGTTGCAGTAATCGAAATGAAGCCCAAGCATTTTGCAGCCTTTGAATCGCACGTCGCGAAAGGCAGAGTTGTTAAGTTTGCATGTGCTTAAATCACAAGTATCAAAAATACATTCTGAGAAATTGAAATGCGATAAATCGAAATCGTTAAACTTACATTCTTTAAAAGTGCAATTATCATATTCACCTTTATCCAATGGTATTTTACTAAAATCACTATTAATGAATGTTTTATCGCAAATGTAAGCTTCGTTCATGGTTTCAAGAATTGAGAGACAAAGATAATTGGGTTAAGCCAAAAAATTAGCATTTTCACTATTATCATTTTTTAAATAATAAATTTCAGGGTAACCTTTTGA